>JAQBZY010000012.1 GCA_027620395.1 Pseudomonadota bacterium | reverse complement strand
ATCGAACCCCGCCGCTAGTAGCCGTTCCGCCATCGGCAAGCCCATGGCGCCCAAGCCGGCGACACCGATGCGTCGAGCCTCGGTCATGCCGCCGGCCGGCCGGCCGCCACCAGCGACTTGAACAATTGGAAATTCGGATCGCCGTCGGCCTGAAAAAACTCCGGATGCCACTGCACGCCCAAGGCGAAGCGGCGGTCGTCAAGTTCGATCGCCTCGATCACGCCGTCCGGCGCCGTCGCGGTGACGCGGACGTTCCGGGGGACATCGCGAAGCGCTTCGTTGTGCGCTGTGTTGACCTCGATTCGGGCCTTGCCGACGATATCGAAAAGCTTGCTTCCAGGCACGATGTCGACGGGATGCGCTGTCTCCTCGGCCGGTTTTTCGTTCAGGTGGTCGACGGCGCAGTCGAGCTCGTTTCGAATGTCGGCCCAGAAGGTGGCGCCCCGGGCCAGCGCCATCACCTGCATGCCGGCGCAAATGCCGAGCGTCGGTAGATCGCGCTCAAGGGCTGCGGCCATCAGAGTCCGCTCGAAGGCATGGCGCGGATGCACCGGTTGGCTGTCGGCTGGCCGGCCATAGGCCTCGGCCGGGAACGAATAGAAGCCCCCCGGCACGATCAACCCGGCCAGAGCGTCGAGATAGTCGGTATCGGCGCCTTCAATGTAAGGCAGCCCCATCGGCAGGCCGCCGGCCCGCCAAACCGCGTCGAAATAGGCGGTCCGGAGCGCGTAGTGCGGGCGCTTCGAAAACGATCCCGCCGCCTCGTAATCGAGCAAAATACCAATTACCGGTCGCTTAGCCATGCCGCCAGATTACGCCCAGGGGCGGCGCTTGCAAACCACCCGTTGAGGATTTAAACGCTGGGCCTGGTTAATCCGATCCTTACCAATCTCGGTCATGCTCAGCGCCAAACCGGGCCCCAAGTTCAGTCCCATACGATGTCCTGACCGGGATCTGATTTTGGCGTAATGTGTGCGGCCTTTACGAGGTCAGTCGAATGCCGTTTCTACAACTCGCGACCCTGGCGGTGATCCAGGGGATCACGGAATTCCTACCGATCAGCTCGAGCGGGCATCTTCGTCTGGTGGCGCTGCTGTCGGGGTGGCCAGATCAGGGCCTAATGATCGATGTCGCGGTGCATGTCGGGACGCTGTTCGCGGTGATGACCTATCTTTGGCGCGACATCGTGGCCATGTTGGTCGGTTTAGGCCGCGCCTTCCAGGGCCGCTTCGATTCCGGGTTCCGGCTGCTGCTGCAATTGATCGTCGCCACCCTGCCGGTGATCGCCGCCGGATACTTTTTGGACCGGTTGGCGCCCGGTTTGTTCGACAAGCTCGAAATCATCGCCTGGGCGACGTTGATCTTCGGCATCGTGCTGTGGCTGGCCGACCGTTCGTCGATGACGCTTAGGCGGGTCGAGCACTTGGCATATTCGGACGTGATCATTATCGGACTTTCCCAAGTGCTGGCCCTGATCCCCGGCACTAGCCGGTCGGGTATCACCATGACGGCGGCCCGGGTGCTCGACATGGAACGCCGTGACGCCGCCAGGTTTTCGATGCTGCTGTCGATGCCGACGATCCTGGGCGCCGGCGTCCTCAAGGGTTGGGATCTCTATAAAAGCGGTGACAGCCTGCTCGCCATCGACGCCGTCGTCGCCGCCGGTTTGTCGTTCGTCGTAGCCATCATCACCATCATGGTCATGATGGCATGGCTGCGCCGGGCGTCGTTCACACCGTTCGTGGTATACCGGATTGTGCTCGGCGGCGGGCTCCTGGCTTTGGTGTACGGACTGATCTGAGCGGCCGACGGATCGTTTCCGGCGCGCTGCGTAACGGACCGCAATCTAGGCGATGGAGACCCGATGGCCGGCCAAGTCTTAGTCCTGATTGTCGGACTAGCCGCCGGCATGCTGAGCGGCATCATTGGAACCGGCGCGTCAATCATCCTGTTGCCGATCCTGGTGCTGCAGTTCGGCCCGCAGCAAGCAGTTCCGATCATGGCGATCGCCGGGCTGTTGGGAAACATCAGCAAAGCCTGGTCTTGGTGGCGCGACGTTGATTGGCGGGCCTTCGCCGCCTACTCGGTGACCGGCATTCCGGCGGCGGCACTTGGTGCGCACACCCTCTTGGTGTTGCCGCCAAATGTCGTCGAAATCACGCTCGGAATTTTCTTCCTTGCGATGATTCCAACGCGCCGTTGGATGCGGGCGCACAATTTTCATATCCGGCTTTGGCAGTTGTCGATTGCCGGCGCCGTGATCGGCTTTCTCAGCGGCATCGTGCTGTCGACCGGTCCGCTCAGCGTGCCGGCATTTACCGCATATGGACTGATGAGGGGAGCCTTCATTTCCACCGAGGCAGTGAGTTCGCTGGCGCTGATGGCGAGCAAGGTCGCGACTTTCCAGCAATTGGGGGCGCTACCGGGGCCGATGATCGTGCACGGCCTGATTGTCGGGGCGGTGGTGATGGCCGGCACCTTCGCCGGTAAGCTGGTGATGCTGAGGATCAACCTCCATACTTTCCAGTATCTACTGGACGGGATGCTGCTTTGTTCCGGGGTGGCGCTGCTGTGGACGGCGTTCGCCTAACGGCTTAATAGCCGCGATTGAGGTCGACAGTGTTCAACGGCGGCTTTCCGGCCTCGATCAGCTTGATGTTCTCGGCCATCCATTCCGACGCCGATGTGGGCACGGTCAGGCTCGCCATGTGCTGCGTCACCGTCACTTTCGGATGCGTCCAGAAAGGATTGTCCGCTGGCAGCGGTTCGGTGTGGAACACGTCGAGCACGGCGTGCCGGATGTGCCCGCCATCCAAGGCCCGGATCAAATCCGCGTCGACCACGTGGTCGCCCCGCGCGCAGTTGATGAACACGGCGTCCTCGGGCAAGCCGGCCAGCAGTTTGGCATCGACGATGCCCCTGGTGTCGTTGGTGAGCGGCAGCAGGCAGACGAGAATTTCGGTCCTGGCCAGGAACGCCGCCATCTGATCGGCGCCGAAATAAGACGTCACGCCATCGATGTTCTTTTTGGTGCGGCTCCAGCCGGCGACATCGAAGTGAAACGTCTTGAGTTTCCGGGCCGCGTCGCCGCCGAGCACGCCCAATCCAAGAATGCCGACTTTGCGGTCGCGGGTGTCGATCTGGCGAAGATTCTTCCAGATCTTGTCCTGCCGCCACATGCCGTAGACATCGAAGCGGCGGTGATGGTGCAAGGCCCAATACAGCACGTATTCACTCATGCCCTCGGTCAGGCAGCGGTCGACGAGGCGGACCAGGGGAACGTTGCGTGGCAATTCGCTGTCGACCAAAAGCCCGTCGACGCCGGCGCCTAGCGACAGAATGCCCTTGAGGTTCGGATAGCTCGCCAATTCGCCGGTCGGCGGTTTCCAGACAATGGCGTAATCGATGATCGACTTGTCCAGATCGAGGTCTGGATAAGTGTAAAATCCCGAACCCGGAAACCGCTCCAGCATGGCGTCGCGCCAGGCATCGCGCTTGTCGGCATTGGAAATGAAAAGAAAGTTCATGCTTGATCCTCTGATCTCGGTTCTCAGCCTCTGACGGCGCCGGTTTCGTCGGCGCGGTGATGCAAGGCGGCGGCCAACAGCGCCTTGGTGTAGGGGGTCCTCGGCCGTTCGAACAATTCCTCGGCCGGACCATGTTCCACCACTCGGCCGTCCTTCATGACCACGACGTCGTGCGCCATGGCGCGGATCACTTTGAGATCGTGGCTGATGAACAAATAGGTGAGGCCGTGCTTGGTTTGCAGACCGCGCAGCAGCTCGACGATCTGCGCCTGCACCGACATATCGAGTGCGCTGGTCGGCTCATCCAAAACGATAAATCTGGGTTTCAGCACCAGCGCCCGGGCGATGGCGATCCGCTGCCGTTGGCCGCCGGAAAACTCGTGCGGATAGCGGAACTGCATCTCGGGCTCGAGCCCGACCTCGAGCAGGGTTTCGCCGATGATCTGCCGACGTTCCTCATCGTTGGCGCCGATGTCGTGAATGACCAGGCCCTCGGCAATGATCTGACCGATGCTGAGGCGTGGGCTCAGGCTGCCGTAGGGGTCTTGGAAGACGATCTGCATCTCGCGCCGGAGCGGCCTGAGCGCCGCCCAGCCGAGGCCCTGGATATTACGGCCGTCAAACTCGATCCGGCCGGTCGAGCGTTCGAGCCGAATCAGGGCCCGACCGAGGGTCGACTTGCCCGATCCCGATTCGCCGACGACACCCAAGGTGTGCCCGGCTTCGATATCGATGTCGATGCCGTCGACGGCCTTGATGTGGCCGACGGTGCGGCGAAGGATGCCGCGCTTGATCGGGAACCAGACCTTGATGTCCGATCCCTTGACCAAAGTCTTCGATACAGGCGCCGGATCGGGCCGGCCCTTCGGTTCGGCGGCGAGCAAATGCCGGGTGTAGTCATCGCGGGCGGCGGTGAAGATCGTCTCCGCCGGCCCGGACTCGACGACCCGACCGTCGTTCATGACCGATACCGTGTCGGCCATGTGCCGCACGATGCCGAGGTCGTGCGTGATCAACAAAATCGCCATGCCGAGCTTGGCCTGAAGTTCTTTCAGAAGCTTCAAAAGCTGTGCCTGCACGGTGACATCGACGGCGGTTGTCGGCTCGTCGGCGATCAAAATTTCCGGCTCGTTGGCCAGCGCCATCGCAATCATGATCCGCTGCTGCTGGCCGCCGGAAAATTCATGCGGCAGCGCGTCCAGGCGAGACGTTGCCTGTTCGAGTCCGACCAAATGCAAAAGCTCGACGACGCGGGCACGGGCAGCCGTCGCCGTCATGTGCTTGTGCAGAAGCAGCACCTCGGCGATCTGCCGGCTGATCGAATGCAGCGGATTGAGGCTGGTCAGCGGCTCCTGGAAGATCATTGCGATCCGGTTGCCGCGGATGTCGCGCATCCGGCCCTCGGGGGCGGCCAACAAATCCTCGCCGTCGAACATGATCGAGCCGGCCGAGTGGTGTGCCGTCGGATAAGGGAGAAGCCGCATGATCGATAGCGCAGAGACCGATTTGCCGGACCCCGATTCGCCGACCAAGGCGTGCGTGCGGCCCTTCTCGATCTCGAACGAGACGCCTTGCACGGCCTTGATCTCTCGCTCGCCGTGGCCGAACGAGACGTGCAGATCGGAAACCCTGAGCAGCGGCGTCATCTGAATGTCTTCCTCGGGTCGAAGGCGTCACGGACCGCCTCGCCGATGAATACCAGCATCGACAGCATCACCGAAAGCACGATGAACGCCGTGATGCCGAGCCACGGCGCATGCAGGTTGTTCTTGCCTTGGTTCAATAGCTCGCCCAGCGACGCAGAGCCGGCAGGCAGGCCGAAGCCCAGAAAATCCAGCGACGTCAGCGCCGTCACTGAACCCGAAAGAATGAACGGCAGAAACGTCAACGTCGCCACCATGGCGTTCGGCAGCATATGGCGGAACATGATGGCTGGGTCCGATACGCCGAGCGCGCGGGCGGCACGGACATAGTCGAAATTTCGCGTCTTCAGGAACTCGGCCCGGACCACGCCGACCAAGCCGGTCCATTGAAACAACAGCAACAACCCCAACAGCCACCAGAAGCTCGGCACCACTATGCTGGCCAAGATGATCAAGAGATAAAGCGTCGGCATGCCCTGCCATATCTCGATCAGCCGTTGCCCGATCAGATCGATGCGGCCGCCGAAATAGCCCTGGGTGGCGCCGACGATGACGCCGATGATCGAGCTTAAAATTGTCAACACCAGGCCGAACAGCACTGAAATCCGGAACCCGTAGATGACCCGGGCCAGAACGTCGCGGGCCTGATCGTCAGTGCCTAAGGGGTTTTCGGCGCTGGGTGGCGTCGGCGCCGCGCCCTTGAGGTTGAGATTGACGGTATCGAAGGAAAACCGCACCGCCGGCCACGCCATCCAACCTTTCTCGCCGATCAACTTGGCGACGACCTTATCGCGGTAATCGGCCTCGGTCAGGAACTCGCCGCCGAAGGCGGCTTCCGGATAGGCCTTGAAGATCGGCATGTAAACGCCGCCGTCGTAGTAAACCAGGAATGGTTTATCGTTGGCGATGAACTCGGCGAAAAGGCTGGTCAAGAACATCGCCAGGAAGATCCAAAGCGACCAGAAGCCGCGCCGGTTAGCCCGGAAATTCTGAAACCTTCTGGCCGTGATCGGTGTTACCGGAACGCCCATGACCCGGTCCCGCAAGGGCGCGGCCGGAAGCCTTGCCAATATGCCGATCGCCGCCACGTTCACGCCTCGCGGCTTTCGAAGTCGATCCGGGGATCGACGATGTGATAGGTGATGTCGCTGATGATGCCTAGAACAAGTCCCATCAGCGTGAAGAAATAAAGCGTCGCGAACATCACCGGATAGTCGCGGTTGATCGCCGCCTCGAACCCGAGCAGCCCGAGCCCGTCCAGGGAAAAGATGATTTCGGTCAGAAGCGCGCCGGTAAACAGGATGCCGACGAAGGCGCCCGGAAATCCGGCGATGACGATGATCATGGCGTTCCTGAACACGTGCCCATAAAGCACCCGGTTGGCGGTCAATCCCTTGGAGCGGGCGGTGACGACGTATTGCTTGTTGATTTCCTCCATGAAGGAATTCTTGGTCAACATGGCGAGCCCGGCGAAGCCGCCGATCACCATTGAAAGTATTGGCAGCGTTAGATGCCAAAAATAATCCTTGAACCGCCCCCAAGACGAAAGCTGCTCGAAATTATCCGAAACCAGACCGCGAAGCGGAAACCAGTCGAAGTATCGTCCGCCGGCGAACAACACGATCAACAGGATCGCGAACAAAAATCCAGGGATGGCGGTGCCGATGATGATCACGCCCGACGACCATATGTCGAACTTAGATCCATCCCGAACCGCCTTGGCGACGCCCAAGGGGATCGAAATCAAATAGACCAAAAGCGTCGTCCAAAGGCCGAGCGAAATCGAGACCGGCATCTTGTCCAGGACCAGACCGACCACGGACTGATCCTTGAAGTAGCTGTTGCCGAAATCGAAGGTCAGGTAGTTCTTGAGCATCAGCCAAAACCGCTCGTGGGCCGGCTTGTCGAGCCCGAACTGCGCTTCCAGCTGCTTGATGAATTCCGGTGGCAAGCCTTGCGCGCCCCGGTACTTGCTGGGCCCGCCGCTTTGCTTGACGCCCGGCGCCGGCGCCTGTGCTTGAGTGCCCGCCTCCGAGCCGGCGTTGCCGGTGATCCGCCCCGTCGCCTCGACCGCCTGGCCGGTCAGTTGCGCGATCATCTGCTCCACGGGCCCGCCCGGTAGCACCTGCACGACGGCGAAATTGACCACGATGATCACCAATAGCGTCGGCGGGACGAACAGCAGGCGGCGGACGATATATGCGAACATCGGGGCAGTCTATGGGGCCGGCCAGCCCCTGTCACCTGACGCTTACGTAATATTGCCGCTCATTGGCAACCGTTGTGACGCCGCCAAAGCGCCGGATCATGGCCGTCCGGAACCTCGGAGCACGGATTTTCCTTGTAGCCGCGAGCGGCGGCATAGAGCCGCATCTGCCGCTGATCCAGGATGGCGGGGGTGGAAAGATGTGCCGCCAGGTGAATATAGCGAAGCGCCTGCCGGCTGCTTTCGATCTCGGCGAGGGCGGTTTTGAGCGCCGTTTCGGTGACGTCGCGGGCGCGAAACGTCGATTCCAGAGCGCGTTCAAGGGCGATCAACCGCGTCCCTTCGGTTATGGCGCCTTCATGCATCTTGGCGAAGATGTTTTCGACTGCCGCGATCTGCTCGGAGCTGAGACCCAGCCTCTGCTTTAATTCAAGAATGTGCGCCGGCCCAGGAAATCCATTCAATTCGGCCGCCTTGGCGAGGCCCCAACCGCCACCCCGCTGAAGCTCGGCGACGTCTTCTGGCGACAGGCTCTTGATGTCACGGCTTTCCTGGCCGGCATATGGGGACGGAGCGGCATTGTGTCCGGCATGTTGCGCAACGGCGTTGGTCGGCGATAGGGCGATGAAATTCAACATCGCGGCGAAGAGGATGCGGCAGGTGTGCCGAAGCATTGGGCTACGCATGGTCAAGCCTCCCTTGTCAGTTGCCGAGGTTCTTCTTCGTTTCGGCCAGCGCCTTGGCTTTGGCCTCGTCGTACCACCAGGCGAGAATCTGGTTGCCGCTTTTCGGCGTCACCGAGGGCCGCCCGAATTTGTCCCAAAAGGCGATCCGGTCGTAGCCGGCGTGGAAGTGGGGGATCAACAGGAAATTCCATTGCAGCACCCGGTCCAGGGCCCGGGTCGCGGTAACCAGGGCCTTCCGGTCGTTGGCGGCGATGATCTTTTCGATCAAGGCATCGATGGCCTCGCTTTTGATGCCGGTCAGATTGCGGCTGCCTTCCTGATCGGCGGCGTGCGAGCCCCAGAAACCCCGCTGCTCGTTGCCGGGCGATTGCGACTGGCCCCAACTGCCGACCACGACATCGAAATCGAAGGTATCCATGCGGCGCTGATATTGCGCCGAATCGACGGTGCGGACCCGGGCCGCGACGCCGAGTTTTTCCAAGTTCTTGGCCAACGGCAGGACGACGCGTTCGAACAGCGGGCTGACCAGCAGCACCTCGAACGCCAAGACCTGGCCGGTTTTTTCATTGACTCGCTTGCCGTCCTTGATGATCCAGCCGGCATCCCTGAGCAGCTTGCTGGCGGTCCGCAGGTTGGCGCGGATATCGCCGCTGCCGTCGGCCTTCGGCGGCTGATACTCGTCGGTGAAAACCCGCGCCGGCAGCTTGCCGCGGAGCGGCTCCAGCAGTGCCAGCTCGTCCTTGTCCGGCAAGCCCGTGGCCGCCAGTTCGGAGTTGTCGAAATAGCTCCGAGTGCGGCCGTATTGGCCGTAAAAAAGGTGTTCGTTCGACCATTCGAAATCGAAGGCGTAGGCCAGCGCTTCGCGAACGCGCGAATCCTTGAACATGTCGCGGCGCAAATTGTAGGCAAAACCCTGCATGCCGGAGGTCCGGTCATGGTTGAATTTCTCGAGCTTGATCAGGCCTTTTTTCACCGCCGGCGTGTCGTAGCCGGTGGCCCAGGCCTTTGATGAGTTTTCCATCCGGTAATCGAAGCGGCCGGCCTTGAAGGCTTCAAGTGCCACCGTCGCGTCGCGGTAGTACTCGAACTGAATGGTGTCGATGTTGTCCAGGCCCTTGTTGACCAGCAAATCCTTGCCCCAATAGTCCTTGACCCGCTCGAGCGTGATTGAGCGGTTGGGATCGACAGCGGCAATCCGATAGGCGCCACTGCCGAGCGGCGGCTCCAGCGTCGTGGCGCCGAAATCGCGGCTCTGCCAATAATGCTTCGGAACCACGGCGATCTGGCCCAGGATCAGCGGCAGTTCGCGGTTCTCGCCCGGCTTGAATTCGAACCGTACTGTCAGCGCGTCGAGCTTCCGGACTTCCTTCACGTTGCCATAATAATAGCGATAGAACGGCTGACCCTTCTCGATCAGTGAGTTGAAGGTGAAGATCACGTCGTCGACGGTGACCGGCTTGCCGTCGTGCCAGCGGGCGTTGGCGCGGAGCTTGAATTCGACCCAGGAGCGGTCGTCCGGCGTGCGGACCAATTCCGCCAATTGGCCGTAGGCGCTAAAGGCTTCGTCGGCGGAACTGCTCATCAAAGTGTCGTAGATGGTGCCGACGCCGGCCGCCGCATTGCCTTTGACGATGAAGCCGTTAAGGCTATCGAAGCCGCCGATGGCGGCGGAACGCACCGAGCCGCCCTTGGGCGCGCCCGGATTGACGTAGTCGAAATGCTTGGCGTCGGCTCCGTACTTGAGATCGCCGTGCATGGCCAGGCCGTGCTGCCATTTCGGCTCAGCGGCGGTGGCCGGAAAAGACGCGATGACCAGGGCCAGGGCAAGAATTGGAAGGCCGCGCAAGCGAGTTGCCATGAGACGCACTTTCATGTTGTTCGATAGTCGATATGGGGATGCCGGCGCCCAGGGGTCAAGGCCGCGAGGTCGAAAGCCGGCTTATCGGTTGAGAATCGCGACCGCCTTGGCCAGGAGCGCCGCGTCGGCGGCGGCAAGCACGTTTCGTGATTTGGCGTCGCCCGCGGACGAAAAATCCAAGGGCTTGCCCTTCCAATCGGTAATGATGCCGCCGGCACCATCGATAACCGGGACCAGGGCGGCGTAATCATAAGGGGCTAGCGTATCCTCGCAGACCAGATCGACCCAACCGCAGGCAAGTTGGCCATAGCCCTGGCATTCCGACCCATAGACGGTGTAATGGCAGGCCTTCGATAGACGGTTGAAGCGGGTCAGGTTGCGCGGACTGAACATTTTTGGAGACGTCGTCGTCAGCCAGGCGTCCTTGAGCTTCCGACCCTTGCGGGTGAAGGCGTATTTGCCATTGAAGGTGGTCGGTTGGCCAGCGGCGCCGATCCACCGGTCGCCGGTCGCCGGTCCGTCGACGATGCCGACCACCGCCTGGCCCTTGTGCACGGCACCGATTAAAATGCCGAAAATCGGCTTGCCGGTGATGAAGGCCTTGGTGCCGTCGATCGGATCCAAAATCCAGACCGTTTCGGCGTCCTGGTTCTTGACGCCGAATTCCTCGCCGAAAATGCCGTCCTGCGGTCTGGCCTTGCCGATCAGTTTCCGCATCGCCGTCTCGGCGGCGCGGTCGACTTCGGTCACCGGGCTGGCATCATCCTTGGCCTCGTGCTTGACGGCGCTCCGGAATTGCTTGAGCACAATCGGGCGCGCGATGTCGGCGAGCTTGACCGCGAGCGTCGTCAGCTCATCGATTAGGGCGGCGGACGCCGCCGCGGCGGTCATGGCAACGGCGGCGGATTATCGTGGTGCTGACGGAGATACAGGATCACGTTGGCGCGCTCAGAGCCCTTCTTGAGGCCGGCAAAGGTCATCTTGGTGCCCTTGGCGAAAGCCGCCGGGCTGGCCAGAAACTTGTCGAGGTTTTCGTAGGACCACTGCCCACCGACACCGCTGAGTGCCGACGAATATTTGAAGCCGTCATGCCCCGCCAACTTGCCACCGACAACACCCCAAAGGTTCGGGCCAACCTTATTGGCGCCGCCTTTTTCGGTGGTGTGGCAACTGGCGCATTTCTTGAAAACCGCAGCGCCGGCCTCGGCCGAGGCTGAGGCCAGCAACTGGCCGAACGGAACAGCGGCCTCGGCCTTATCGGCCTTGCCGCTCTCAGCCTTTTCAACACCCTCGATCTTGAAGGCATTTTCCTTGAGTTCGTGGGCATGGACCAGCGTATTGCCAATCTTGTTGGTGCCCCAGATAACCCAGGCGGCCAAAAGGACCGCGAAACCGACTTTTTCCCAATTCGAGAAATGCATGCGTCAAACTCCCCGCCACGATGCGTCGGAATGTAACGGCATCGTGGCTGCGGTTCAACACCAGAGGCACGATTTGCTGAAACCCTTGGGCAGCGCCCCGGGCCGGGCTATATGTGGCGGATGCAAAGCAGTCAAAACCCGGCCTTGAACCACCCTGGCAAACCAATCGTCCTGATTCCGGCCCGGATGGCGTCAACCCGGCTGCCGGGGAAGCCACTGGCCGATATTGCCGGCAAGCCAATGATTGTCCAGGTTCTCGATCGGGCCCGGGAAGCCGCCGTCGGCCCGGTCGCCGTCGCTTGTGCCGAGCCCGAGATCGCCGCCGCCGTGATAACCGCTGGCGGGCAAGCGCAATTGACCGATCCCATGCACCCGTCCGGGTCGGACCGGATCTGGGAGGCGCTTTTGGCGCTCGATCCAGACGCGCAGCACGATCTAGTGGTCAATTTGCAAGGCGATCTGCCGACCCTCGATCCGGCGCTGATCAGGGCCGTGCTGGAGCCGCTCAGGGATCCGGCCTGCGACATCGCGACCCTGGTCGCGGAAATCACTGATGACGACGAGCGCGACAACCCGAACGTGGTCAAGGCCGTGGTCTGTTTCGCCGACGGTCAGCGGATCGGCCGGGCGCTTTATTTCAGCCGCGCCGCGGTGCCGG
>JAQBZY010000011.1 GCA_027620395.1 Pseudomonadota bacterium | reverse complement strand
GTCTTCGAGGACCGACCGGATCGCCCGGCCCATGGTGTTGTCGTCGTCGACCGGCACCAGGACACCGTTCTCAAGGTGCTCGATCAAAGTCCCCGGTCCCATGCTGTCGGCGGCGATAACCGGAATACCTTGCGCCCAAGCCTCGAGCACGACATTGCCGAGCGGTTCATGCCGGGACGGACAGACAAACAGATCGGCGGCGGCAAGCAGTGCCGCGGTGTCGTCGCGCCAACCCAGGAACCGCACCCTTGGCTTGACGCCCAGTTTTTCCGCTAAGGTTTCCAATTCGCCACGCAGCGGGCCATCGCCGGCAATCCAAAGATATGCGTCCGGAACCCGGCAGATGGCGCGGAGCAATACGTCGAATGCTTTGTTTTCATGCAACCGGCCCATGCCGAAGATCACCGGCACGCCCTTGGGCGTGAAGAACGTACTCCTCGGCACCGGTTCGACTTGTCCGCTGCTGACGAAGTTCGGCAAATAGTGGGCGCGGTCCTTTGGCCACCCCTGCTCGACCAGATAGTCGACGATATCGCGGGTATTACCGATCAGGTGCTTGCAACGGCGATAGTATTTCAGATCGTAATATCCGCCGAGCCGGGCGCAGTGCACGAAGTTCCCGCTCGGGCAGAGCGACGTCGCACGGTTCATCCAGCTCAACACGACATCCGGCTTGAAATCGTTGATCTCGCGCTTAAGAGTGCGGGACGTTTTCCAGTCGAACCGCCCGCCAAACGGAAGCTGGACGGCATCGACACCCCCCGCTTTCAGCAAATTGGCCCGTTTGGCATTTTCGCGGATGACGACGCGCTGTTCGACTCCAGCCGCCGCGAACGCCAGCACTAACCGAACGAAGAACGCCTCGGCACCGCCGAATTCCGCACCTGCCATGGCTTGTAGTATTTTCATGCGTTGTCGATCAATGCCTCGAACTGTCGGACCGCTTCTGGCCAACGCCAGGATCGTTGTACCGCCAAGGCAGCCGCATGCTGCGAGCTCCAGAGCGCATCATCGGTGAGCAGCCGCTTGGCCGCAAGCGCGAAGGCATGATCGTCGGTGGCGATGAACCCGGTCTGTTCCGGCCGGACGCGCTCGACGACCGAACCGATTGGCTGCACCACGGCCGGCACACCCATCGCTTGCGCCTCGCCGACAGCGAGGCAGAAGGTCTCATTGATATCGCCTCGATATAACAGACACCTCGATAGCCTGAGTTCGTCGACTAGGCGGGCCTTGGCGACCGGATCGCGAAGCACCACCCCTTGTCCGGAAAGTTCCCGCGCCCGCGCAAGCACCCGCTCCATCTCCGCTGCTTTCCGATCACCTGCGGCACCGTAGGTGTCGGCACCGGAGAAAACATGTAGTTCGGCGCCCGGCACGGCGGGCTCGATTTGCTGGGACCAAAGCTCGAGCAGCCAATCGAGGCCGCGCAACGGATTGGACGTGAAGATCGCTCGGGGACCGGGCGGCCTGTCGGCCGGCGGCGCCGCGCAAAAAATATCCGGCAAGCCATAGGGGATGATCTTGCGTCCGCCGTCCGGCGCCCATGCTGGATAGGTCGTCGCATGATACGCACCAATGAAGACGATCACCGGTCTTCTCATGAACAGCCGGCGGAGGTATCGCCACTTCAACATGTACCGGCAGGGATTGTGGGTCCAGAACGCAACTCGGCGGGCGCTGGGCACGAGATCGAGCACGCGGTCGCCGCGGTTGGCGATGAATAGATCGGCGCGGTCCGGCACGCCGTCTGAAAGACGCCGCCAGGCGACGCCGGCGTGATCGATCGGCGCTTCGCAATTGTTGTAGACAGTGACCTCGTGCCCGAACACCGCCAGTGCCTCGGTGAGTGCCACCACCGACGACTCAGCACCACCCAGCGGACCCCGCTCGGGGCTGCGCCCATCGAAGCGGATGCCGTCATCGGCAAGGACGATTTTCGCCACCGCTAACCCTCGTCCAACTCGTAACGCGCCTTCAAATGCGCCAACAGCGGAAACAATCCGGCAAAGAGCGCAATGACGATTCCATAGCCGCCCTCGCGATAACCCTTTCGCATCACATAGCATTTGAAAAATCGTGAGACGAAGCGGCGGAGATTATTGGCCAAGGAGCCGATCTCGCCGCTGTCCTTCAAGTCCTTGGCCCTGGCCGTTGCGTAGCTGTCCAAGCGCCGGATCATGTCGGAGACGCCCCGGTCGACGTAATGATCGAGGCGGTTCGTCAGCATCGGTCCCTTGCGGCCGGTCCAACGAAGGGCCGGATGCACCCTCTGGCGGCCCCAGGTCTTGACGCCATGGCGGAACAACCCTGGATACGCCGCCTTGCCGTAGGATGCACCCCAACCCCAACGGACCAGCCGTCCGCCGATATGATTGTCGACCGGAATTTCGTGCCAGTCGAACGTCGAGGCTTCGACCGTGTCGCGGATTTCCCGCGCCAATGCCCGCGGCACGCGCTCGTCGGCGTCGACTTCAAGCACCCAGTCACCCTTGCACGCCTGGATGCCGGCGTTGCGCCGCTCGCCCTCGATGGCCCAGTCGCCGGATATGATCCGGTCGGTGAACCCGCGCGCCACCGCTTCTGAGCCATCGGTGCATTTGTCGAGCAAGACGACGATTTCATCGGCGAACGTCAGCGTGGCTAGACATTGGGCGAGTTGCGCTTCTTCATTGCGAACGCTGATCACGGCGCTCAACCGGATATCGCTGCCGGCGTCGCTCATGACACCTTTTCCCTCGTCCGCGCCCAGAGCTCGCCAGCCGCTGCCTCGGCGGCGTCGACGCTAAGGCTATCCATCAGTGTGTCAGTATTCCGATGATCGAAATCTTCGGGAAATATTTCCTCGTAGCTAACGCTGGCTTGGACAGTGCCACAGTGCGGGCCCCAAGGAGCGTATTGTTCGACCGGCGACGGCCCAAACAGGCCGAGCGTCGGCGTTCCCGACGCGGCAGCCAAGTGCATCAGTCCGGAATCGTTTCCGATATACAACGCCGATCTGGCGAGACATCCGTAAGCGGTCAGGAGATCAATCCGCCCAACCAAGTCGATCAATCGAGAAGACGGTACTGAGTCGAGAAGTTGCAGCGACATCGGCCGCTCGTCATCGCGTCCGAAGACTGCCACCATGGCGCCGGGCAAGATGCCGTTGGCCGCCGTCAGACGCCGGATCAATTCGGCAAAATGCTGCCCGCGCCACTGTTTCGCCGACCAGTTCGCGGTCGGGCCGACGGCGAGGACGGGCCGTCCTTCAGGGATCAGGCGCGCCGCTTCCCGTTTCCTCGTGTCGTCTAGCCACAATCTCGGTGCCGGCGGGTCGCCGTCCAGGCCGATGACTTTTGCCAGTGCATTGATACGGTGTCCGGCCGCGCGGGCCCGCAACAACCGATAACGTTGCCTGGCCATGATCAAATAGGTGATCGGTGAGTTCCGGAGATCGATCATGATGTCCCAGAATACACCCGCGGTCTTGGACCAGAAATATATCCAGTGCAGCGAACCGACCATTTTGTCCAAGCGGATGATCTGCTCGAGCCCAGGCACGCCTTCGAACAGCGACGCCGCGGCCGGGCCGCAGGCGACCGTGACCCGCAAACCGGGATGGCGCCGGATCATGGTATCCAAGAGCCCCGTCGAAAGGACGGCGTCGCCGATTCGCGTCGACGTGACAAAGAGCAGCCGCTTTGGCACTGATGCTTGCATTCCAGCCGTTATAAGACCGAATCGTCGCCTTGCAAGGTTCTCCCACTTGCGAAATGCCCGAAGAGAGCCAAATCTCTGGTATCCTCGCGGTTTTGGAGAGTCTGATGCCGATTTGCCGTCTCGCTGAGCGCCGCGCCATGCGGATTTCCGGACCCGACGCCCGCCCATTTTTACAAGGTCTGGTCTCCAATGATATCGACAAGGCCGGCCCCGAGCGCGCGGTCTGGGCGGCGCTTTTGACGCCGCAGGGCAAATATGTCGCCGATTTTTTCGTCCTTGGCGACGCCGAAGGGTTGCTGCTCGAAGTCCGAACCGAGGATGTCGCTTCCCTGACTAAGAAACTGACGCTGCACAAGCTCCGGGCCAAGGTCGAGATCGGCGACGCCAAGGACGATTTCGTCGTCTATGCGGCGTTCGGTGAGATGGCCAAAATCGAGATCCCGCCGGGCGCCAAGCGCTACGCCGATCCGAGGCTGCCGGCGGCCGGCCAGCGGTATCTCGTCCCCGAGGCAACCCGCCCGGCCTTCGAGCAATCGCTGACGAACGGGCTGACCAGTTCCGATCAATACGAGCGGCACCGGATCGCACTCGGCCTGCCCGCCGCGCCGTTCGATCTGATCGCCGACAAATCGATCCTGCTGGAAGCTGGCTTCGATGAACTCGGCGGCGTCGACTGGGACAAAGGCTGCTACATGGGTCAGGAACTGACGGCCAGGACCAAGTACCGGGGCCTTATTAAGAAGCGTCTGGTCCCGATCCGGATCGAGGGCCCGGCGCCGGCGCCTGAAACGCGGATATTCGACGGCGAAAGCGAGGTCGGCGAAATGCGCTCGGCGGCCGGCGATACCGGGATCGCCCTACTCAAGCTCAACGCCATCAAGAGCGGGAAGCCACTCCACGGCGGCGATGCGACGCTAACGCCGGTCAAACCCGGCTGGATGGTCTTGCCCGAGGATAATCCAGCGGAATAGCCGACGGCTGGCGCTCGGGAAGCTGGCGGTCTAGCCTTCGCCGATGGTTTCGGAAACTCTCAAGGACGCACCGAGATTGCTGGCCCGGGTTGCCCGCGCCTATGCGCGCCGGCTTGGCCAGTGCGGCACCACCGCCAAGGGAGTCTTCTGGAAGGACGAAACCTGGCAACAACGGCGGTTCCAAAGAATGCTCGAGGCGTTCGATCCGACCGACGCCTGCCAAGGCGGCATCAGCATCAACGATCTCGGCTGCGGCTACGGCGCCTTCTTCCATTGTCTCAGCGAACTGCCGGTGATGACCGAAAGCAGTTATATCGGCTATGACATCACCGAAGAAATGGTGCGTGCCTGCCGGGTTCATATCCGCGACCCGCGCGCCCGCTTCGTCCGCCACATGTGGGCGACCGAAATTGCCGATTACAGTTTCGCCTGCGGCACCTTTAATCTGACCGGCGGCGCCGGCGACGCGGAATGGCGGGCCTATGTCGAGGAAAGTCTGCGCCATCTTTGGGGACAGACGACGAAAGCGTTGGCCTTCAACATGCTCCGGATCGACGAGTTCGAACGATTCGACGGACTATATTATATCGACCCTGAAGAGCTGACGGCCTTTTGCCGGACACTCCCTGAAGCGCAAGTCATCATGATCGACGAGCGGCCGATGCCGGACGTGACGTATTTTCTACGCCGGACGCGGGATTGATACCAATTTACAAGATGGATGACTCATTTCCTCATCCTGAGGAGCGGCGAAGCCGCGTCTCGTGCGCGAAGCGGGCTGAACGCCTAGGATCAGGCAAATGCCGACAGCCTATCCGATACGGGCGCGGAGCCGTTCGGCCAGCTTGCCGATCTCGCCCATATCTCCGGGCTGCAAATCCCAATTCATGGTCAGATTGTCGCCCAAATGGCGCGGAATGACGTGAAAATGGATGTGAAACACCGATTGCTTGGCGCCCGGGCCGTTGGCCTGGACGACATTGATGCCGTCGGGACTTAGCTCATCGCGGACGGCGCCCGCCACCCGGGACACGCTGGCCATCACCGGGCCCAGCCATTCGGCCGGTGCGTCGTCGATATCGGGCGTGTGACACTTCGGCACGACCAGCGCATGCCCCGGCGCCACCGGGTTGATGTCCATGAAGGCCAGCGTCTTGTCGTCGTCCAAGATATTGAAGCAGGGGATTTGCCCGTCGATGATCTTGCAAAAGATGCAACTCATTGCGGTTTAACGGTGTCATGCGGTTTGATTGTCATTGGCCCTCACGTGAAATCATCAGGTTACAGCTGCGAGTGTAGACTAGGCGGCGTCAATTTTATAATCCTGTTTCGTGATCCCAACTTGGCTGAATACCTGTTGCGTGCGCGGCTTCGACAACACGGCGCTGACGTTGGCTGACAAGAAAAACCTCCATAAGTGCGGCGAAAGCTGGTCAGCTTAGATAATCACGATACTGGGTTTTGTATCGGGCATAATCTCATGCTTCCCCATAAATCGGAAAGGCATCGCAGAATTCTTTGACCTTTCCGCGCGCCGAGTTCACTGCATCGTCCGATCTCTTCATAAGCAGTTGTCCGATGATATCGCCAAGCCAGCGAAACTCCTCCTGCCCGAACCCCCGGGTGGTCGCGGCGGCAACACCGAGACGTAGCCCGGCCCACTTCTCCGGGTTGCCAACATCGTAAGGTATCGGGTTCTTGTTGGAAGTGATGTTTGCACGGCTCAGAATAATCTCCGCCTCTTTGCCGGTCATTCCATTCGGAGACAAATCAAGCAGGACGATGTGTGTATCCGTGCCGCCGGAGATGATTTTGATGCCCTGAGCGACAAGTGCCGCGGCAAGTGTAGCCGCATTCTCTTTGACTTGCTGGGCATAAATCCTGAAATCGGGACGAAGAGCCTCTCCCAAGCAAATGGCCTTGGCCGCAATGACCTGGGTGTGAATACTGCCTTGAACGCCCGGAAAGACGGCTGATTGCAGCTTTTTTCGCCAGCCGCCGTCTTTCGAGAGAATGATTCCACCGCGTGGTCCGCGCAAGGTTTTGGTCGTGGTGCAGGTGACGATGTCGGCGTGTGGAATCGGCGAGGGATGCGCACCTCCGGCGACCAGCCCGGCAATGTGCGCCATATCGACCAGGAATCTCGCATCGATCTTTTTGGCGATCGCGGCCATCCGTTCGAAATCGATGACCCGGGGATAGGCCGACCCGCCTGCGATCAACAACGCCGGCTTGATCTCCACGGCCTGAGATTCCAGTTGATCGTAATCGATCAAACCTGTCTCCCGGTCGACCCCATAGTGATTCGCCTCGAACCAACGCCCGGAGAGATTGGCCCCGAGGCCATGGCTTAGGTGGCCTCCCGCCGCCAAATCCAGACTCAAGATGCGCTGGCCCGGTTTAACCAGGGCAAAGAAAACAGCAAGGTTGGCCTGGCTGCCGGAATGCGGCTGAACATTCGCGTATTCACAGCCGAATAATTCACAGGCGCGGTCGATGGCCGCTTGCTCCACAACATCGACGAACTGTCCGCCGCCGTGAAACCGCGCACCGGGATAGCCCTCAAGCGTTTTGTTGGTCATCACATGGCCGAGTGCGTCCAGAACCGCCCGGCTGACAATATTCTCGGATGCGATCAACTCGATTTGGCTGTTTTGACGCGCCGCTTCATCCAGCAACGCCTGAGAAATAAGTGGGTCCGTGTCGGCGAGTTTATTCCGCAAATGAGGTTCCATGACGTTAAATCCCGGTTGACGCTTGGCGTTTACCCGACGGCGTCGTAATTGGGCACGGTCCGCTGGTTCATGAGCCCCTAGAACGGCGATGGTCCCTACAGATGGACGCTATCGCCCTGCTGGTCCTTGCAGCACGGAATCTTGGCCCGAATGATCTTGCGGATGATGCAGTCCTGATCGCGCGCCATGGTCCCTTCCCCGCTCAGGCTTCCGACTCTCGCGGTCCGGCCAGCGCCGCTTGCGCCGCCGCCAATCTAGCGATCGGTACCCGGTAAGGCGAGCACGACACATAATCCAATCCGATCTCGTGGCAAAAGCGGACCGACGCCGGATCGCCGCCATGTTCGCCGCAGATGCCGAGTTTGATGTCGGGCCGTTGCCGGCGGCCGCGCTCGACGCCTATTCTGACCAACTCGCCGACGCCGTCACGGTCGATGGTGACGAACGGATCTGCGTCCATGATTCCCTTGCGGTGATAGATATCCAAAAACGGCGCCGCGTCATCTCTGGAAAAGCCGAACGCGGTTTGCGTCAGATCGTTGGTCCCGAACGAGAAGAATTCCGCCGTCTCGGCGATCTCGGCGGCCCGCAAGCATGCCCTGGGCAATTCGATCATTGTGCCGATCAGATAATCGAAATCGGCGCCGGTTTCCTTTTTGACGGCCGCCGCCGCGTCGCTGACCACCTTGGTCATGGCGTCCAGTTCCGACTTCATGCCGACCAGCGGGATCATCACTTCCGGCACCGCCGCGATGCCGTCCTTGGCGACCAACACCACCGCCTCGAAGATGGCGCGGGCCTGCATCTCGTAGACTTCCGGATAGGTGATGCCAAGCCGGCAACCGCGATGCCCGAGCATCGGATTGGATTCGTCCAGCTCGTTCTTCCGCACCTTGACGTCCTTGAGGGTCACGCCGGCGGCATCGGCGACGTCCTGCATTTCCTCGTCCGAGTGCGGCAGGAACTCGTTCAGCGGCGGATCCAATAGCCGGATCGTGATCGGCAGATCGCCCATGATCCGAAACAGCGCCGCGAAGTCATCGCGCTGATACGGCAACAGCTTGGCCAGCGCGGCGCGGCGTTGCATCTCGTCGCGGGCCAAGATCATTTCCCGGATGTACACGATCCGATCCGGATCGAAGAACATGTGCTCGGTCCTGGATAGCCCGATGCCCTCGGCACCGAAATCCCTGGCCGTGGTCGCATCCGTTGGCGTTTCCGCGTTGGCGCGGACACCGAGCACGCGGAATTTATCGACATAGGCCATCAGCTTGCCGAAATCGCTGGTCAGTTCCGGCAAAATCATGTCGACGGCGCCGGTCATGACCTGCCCGGTGGAGCCGTCGAGCGTCAGCACGGTGCCCTCCGGGTATTCCCGGCCCTGCGCCGTCAGCAGCTTGTTGATCGGGTCGACCCTAAGCTCGCCGGCGCCCGACACGCAGGGCGTCCCCATGCCGCGCGCAACCACGGCGGCGTGGCTGGTCATGCCGCCGCGCGTCGTCAGGATACCTTCCGCGACGTGCATGCCGCCGATGTCTTCGGGGCTGGTTTCGGCGCGAACCAGGATCACTCGCTTGCCGTCCCTGACCCAGGCTTCGGCGTCCTCGGCGGTGAAGACGATGGCGCCGGTAGCAGCCCCCGGCGACGCCGGCAGACCGTGCCCGATGACGTTCCGCTCGGCGTTGGGATCGAGCATTGGATGCAACAACTGATCGAGTTGATGTGGATCGATCCGCAGCACCGCGTCCTTCTCGCCGATCAATCCTTCGTCGACCATGTCACACGCGATCCGAAGCGCGGCCTTGGCGGTGCGCTTGCCCGAGCGCGTTTGCAACATCCAGAGCCGGCCTTGTTGAATGGTGAATTCCATGTCCTGCATGTCGCGGTAGTGCGTTTCCAGGCGGTCGCGGATATCGCACAACTCCTTGAAGGTCTTCGGCATCGTTTCCTCAAGCGACGGCAATTTCGAACCCGACGCCTTGCGTTCTTCGATGGTCAAGGATTGCGGCGTCCTGATGCCGGCGACCACGTCTTCGCCTTGTGCGTTGACCAGATACTCGCCGTAGAACGAGTTCTCGCCGGTCGACGGATTGCGCGAGAAACAAACCCCGGTGGCACAGTCCTGACCCATGTTGCCGAACACCATGGCCTGCACGTTGACCGCCGTGCCCCAGGCTCCCGGGATGTCGTGCAGACGCCGATAGGTGATGGCGCGGGCGTTCATCCACGAACCGAACACGGCGCCGATGGCGGCCCAAAGCTGCGCCTTTGCATCCTGCGGGAACGGCTCGCCCAGCATGTCCTTGACCCGGTTCTTGTACATCTGTACCAGCGCCTGCCAGTCCTTGGCGGCGAGGTCGGTGTCGAGCACCAGGCCCCGGTCGGCTTTGTAGTTGTCGAGGATTTCCTCGAACTCGCCGTTATCGACGCCCAAGACCACGTCCGAGAACATGGTGATGAAGCGGCGGTAGCTGTCGTAGGCGAAGCGCGCGTCGCCGGTTTCCTTGGCCAGCGCCGCCGCCGTCTCATCGTTGAGACCCAAGTTGAGGACGGTGTCCATCATGCCGGGCATCGAGGCCCGGGCACCGGATCGCACCGACACCAGGAGTGGCTTTTGCACGGAGCCGAAGCTGCGGCCGAGGTCCTTCTCAATGGCCGCCAGCGACGCCTCGACCTGCGCCGCGAGCTCGGCCGGATAACGCCGCCCCTCGGCGTAATAATAGGTGCAGACCTCGGTCGAGATGGTGAATCCGGGCGGCACCGGCAAGCCGAGGCTGGCCATTTCGGCCAGATTGGCGCCCTTGCCACCCAACAGGTTCTTCATGTCGGCGCCGCCGTCGGCCTTGCCGTTTCCGAAGCCGTAAACCCATTTCGTCATCGGCATCCTCGTTGTTTTTCTTCCGTCATGTTGCCCCCTCACCTAGCCTCTCCCCCGTGCCGGGGGAGAGGGATGTTCTTTTCCTCTCCCCCACTTGTGGGGGAGAGGTTAGGTGAGGGGGTTACCCCTCGATCTTCGAGAAATCGGCGACGCCGTCCAAGGCCGAGCGGATGCCCGACAATAGTTTCAACCGGTTCTCGCGGAGCACCGCATCGTCGGCGTTCACCGTCACCTTGTCGAAGAAGGCATCGACCGGGGCGCGCAGGCTGGCCAGCGCCGTCATGGCGTCTGTGAACCTTTCGGAGGCTACCGCCTTCTCGATGGCTGTACGCGCGCTGTCCAATGCACTAGCCAAAGCCTTCTCTTCATCTAGAACGAACACCTTTTCGTCAGGGGCATCGCGGTATTCGCGGCCGTCTTTCTTTTCTTCGATCTTGAGAATGTTCGCGGCGCGGCGGTACGCCGTCAACAGATTGCCACCGTCTTGCCATCCCAAGAACACCCGCAAAGCATCGACTCGATCAACAAGCCTAACGAGGTCATCTTCATCACCAAGCGCAAACACCGCATCGATCAGCTCATGCCGCACACCCTGCTCGCGCAGATGCACTTTCAGACGGTCGGCGAAGAAGGCCATTAGATCGGCGGACGGATCATCACCTTGAGGTCTCAAGGTTTTCGCGAGTCTAAATATTTCCAGCAAACGAATACGCCGTTTATTTTCAAGTACTAGCCGGATTACGCCGAGCGCGGCGCGGCGGAGTGCATAGGGGTCTTTGGAGCCGGTCGGCTTTTCGTCGATGGCGAAGAACCCGACCAACGTGTCGATCTTGTCGGCCAAGGCGACGCAGACGCTGACCGGCTTGGTCGGGCAGGAATCGTTCGGGCCCAGCGGCGAATAATGCTCGGCGATGGCGTCGCAGACTTCGGCGCTCTCGCCGTCGTGCTTGGCGTAATAACGTCCCATGATGCCTTGCAGTTCTGGGAACTCGCCGACCATGCCGGTCGACAAGTCAGCCTTGGCCAGACGCGCGGCGCGTTTAACCGTCACCATATCCGAAATGTTGAAATTGGCCGCAATAGTGGCTGCCAGTTCTTCAACGCGGCTGATTTTATCGAGCACCGTTCCGAGCTTGGCGTGGAACACTCGGTCCTTCAGCGCCGGCGCACGGCTGGCCAGCGTCACCGCGCGGTCCTGATCCCAAAAGAACTTGGCGTCCGACAGCCGTGCCCGCAACACCCGCTCGTTGCCGGCGATCACCGTCGCGCCGCCGTCTTTCGTTTCCGTGTTGGCGACGACGATGAATTTATTGGCGAGGGCGCCGTCGGCGTTCAGGCAGGCGAAATATTTCTGATGCGAGCGCATCGACGTGGTCAGCACCTCGGCCGGCAGCTCCATGAACTGGTCGTCGATCTGGCCCATCAGCACCACCGGCCATTCAACGAGGCCGGTCACTTCGTCCAGCAGCGCCGGATCGTCCTTGAGCGTAAGGCCGGCTTTCTCGGCGGCGGCCTTGGCGGCGGCTTCGATCTTGGCCCGGCGCTCGGCCGGATCAAGGATCACGTAGGCTTCGGCGAGCTTTTTCTTATAGTCGGCGAAATCCGTGACCGTGATCGACGCCGGCGCCATGAAGCGATGGCCGACGGTTTTATCGCCCCAATCGAAGTAAAGACTTCCAGCTTCCGAGTTCTCTGCATTTCTTACACCGAGGCCCCATGAATATTTCAAAATCTCACCATTAAAAATAGCCAAAACGCCGTGAATCGGGCGCACCCA
>JAQBZY010000010.1 GCA_027620395.1 Pseudomonadota bacterium | reverse complement strand
ATTCTTCGAACAGCAATGCGGCCTCGGCGAGTTGATCCGTATCCTGCCCCGGCAACATCGACTTGAACTCGTCTCTGAGGGTCAACAGGCATGACGGCTCCAGCCCGACCACCGGCACACCGGCCTGGACGAATGGCAGCAGCGCGGCCAAGGTGCGTCTGGCCTCGGCCCTGGCCTCATCGACCAACCCGGCGGCAAGGAATGTCCGGCCGCAGCAGAGCGGACGGTGTCCTTGCTTATCGCCGTCTTGCGCTCTCGCGGCGATAACTCGGTAACCGGCGGCGTCCAACACCCGTTTGGCGGCGCGCAAGTTCTCGGGTTCGAAATAAGTATTGAAGGTGTCGGCGAACAGGATCACGGACTTGCCGGCCGGGCAGACACTGGGATCGACGCCGACGGCCTTGGCGTCGAACCGATCGACGCGCCACTTCGGCAATGCCCGCTTGGCGCTGAAGCCGAGTATCTTTTCCGACAACCACGCCAGGCCCGGCACAGTGTCTCGGAGATTCATCAGCGGCGCCACCCGCGACGCCATCGCCGCATAGCGCGGCAGATACGCGACCAATCTGTCTTTGATCGAAAGTCCGTGCCGCTGGGTGTAGTGATACAGAAACTCGATCTTCATCTTGGCCATGTCGACGCCTGTCGGGCATTCACGTTTACAGCCTTTGCAGCTGACGCAAAGTTGCATGGTCTCCTTCATGGCGTCCGACGTCAGCGCATCGGCACCGAGTTGGCCGGAGAGCGCGAGGCGGAGCGTGTTGGCACGGCCCCGGGTCAAATCCTTCTCGTCGCCGGTGACGCGGAACGACGGACACATCACGCCCGGATCGGATTTCCTACAAGCGCCGTTGTTGTTGCACATCTCGGCCGCTGCCGCGAAGCCGCCCCAATCAGACCAATCCAGCGCCGGCTCGATGCGCAGCCAAGCGTGGCCGGGTTTGAACCGGAATAAGGTTCGGTCGTCCATCTTAGGCCCGTCGACAATCTTGCCGGGATTCAACAAGCCCGCCGGGTCAAAAGCCCGCTTCACGTCCTTGAAGGCCGTGACCATGCGGCTGCCAAACATGGCCTCGTGAAATTCGGAACGCACCAATCCGTCGCCATGCTCGCCGGAATGCGAGCCCTTGTATTCGCGCACCATCTCGAAGGCTTCCTCGGCGATGGCCCGCATTTGTTTCGCACCCAGTTCCTGTTTGAGGTTGATCACCGGGCGGACGTGGAGCGTGCCGACGGATGCATGGGCGTACCATGTCCCTGTCGTGCCGTGCTTGTGGAACACCTGCGTCAAACGGTCGGTGTATTCGGCCAAATCTTCCAGCCTAACCGCGCAGTCCTCGACGAAGGAGATCGGCTTGCCGTCGCCCTTCATGGACATCATGATGTTGAGGCCGGATTTCCGAACCTCCCAGACGGCTTTTTGGAATTCCGGGTCGATCGCTTCCACCACTGCGTTCTCGAACCCGAGCCCGGCCATGACGCCGCCCAGTTCCTTGAGCCGGCGCAGGTTTTCCGCTTGCTCCGGCTCGGCGAATTCGACCAAAAGCAAAGCGTCCGGCTGGCCCCGAACGAACTTATCGACCGTGCCGCGGAACATCGGAATTTGTCGGCTCAACCCGATCATCGTGCGGTCGACCAATTCGACGGCGACTGGGCCCAGCTTGACGATGTGCTGCGCCGCGTCCATGGCGTCGTGGAATTTCGGGAAGTGGCAAATGCCGAGAGTTTTCGATTTCGGCAACGGTTGCAGTTTTAGATCGACCGATGCGGTGAACGCCAACGTCCCTTCCGAACCGACCAACAAGTGCGCCAGGTTCGGATGGCCGACGGGGCCATGCACGGTGTTGTTGTCCCAACCGCCACGGGCCTGGCCAGACGGCATCACGGCGTCGATGTTGTAGCCGCCGACCCGGCGCATCAAATCCGGAAAGCGGGCCTTGATCTCGTCTTCGTCGCGCCGCCCGATATCGAGGAGTTCGGCGACCAAATGCCGTTGCCGATCGGTCAAGCCGGCGATCGCGGCGTTGTCGGTGACGGCGCCGAAGTGCATTGCGCTGCCGTCGGCGAGGAAAGCGTCGACGCCCGATACGTTGTCACGCATGGTACCGTAGCGGAGCGAACGAGAGCCGCAGGAATTGTTGCCGGTCATGCCGCCGATGGTGGCCCTGGACGACGTCGAGACATCGACCGGGAACCAAAGCCCGTGCGGTTTCAAAAATGCGTTCAAACGATCAAGCACGATCCCCGGTTCGACCCGACATGTTCGTTTCTCCGGATCGAAGGCCAGAACTTTGTTCAAATGCTTCGACACATCGACGACGATGGCCTCACCGACGGTCTGACCGCATTGCGACGTGCCGCCGCCTCTCGGCAGCACCGGCACACCCTCGTCCCTGGCGATATCGAGGACGGCCCGAACGTCGGCGGTCGACTTGGCGACGACGACGCCGACCGGCTCGATCTGATAATGCGACGCATCGGTCGAATAACGGCCACGGCTGAACCGGTCGAACAGCACGTCGCCCTCGACGGCACCGGCGAGCCGCGTCGCCAGCTTGCCGTCGCCGATCCGCCCGGTTGCACGGAGCCCGTAATCCTGGCTTGCCATCAGTCTCTCCCTTATGACCTCAGTAGCCTATCAAATTGCATGCAATTCGCAAATAATTTTAATAACTGGCGAAAAATATGGGTTGATATAGAATATAATTGTATTCAATATGGTCTCGACATTCAATCGGAGGACTCCACCATGGCGCATCGCAGCGGCCGGCACTTCCTGCAAATACCGGGGCCGAGCCCGGTTCCGGATCGGGTGCTCCGGGCCATGGACAACCCGACGATCGATCACCGGGGGCCTGACTTCGGCGATCTCGGCAAGCGGGTCTTGGAAAAGTGCAAACAGGTCTTCAAGACCGAGCAGCCTGTGATCGTGTTCCCGTCGTCCGGCACCGGCGCCTGGGAAGCGGCACTGGTCAACACGCTGTCGCCCGGCGACAAGGTTTTGATGTTCGAAACCGGACAATTCGCAATGCTGTGGCGGGAGATGGCGGCGCGGATCGGTCTCGATGTGATCTTTGTTGCCGGCGACTGGCGGCACGGCGTCGATCCGGCCGAGGTCGAGAAGCGCCTCAAGGCCGACACCAAGCACGAGATCAAGGCCGTCTGCTGCGTCCACAACGAAACTTCGAGCGGCGTTACGTCTAGGATCGGTGAGGTCCGCAAGGCCATCGACCGATCCGGGCATCCGGCGCTCTATCTGGTTGATAGCATTTCCGGTCTGGCATCGGCCGACTATCGGCACGACGAATGGAAGGTCGATGTCACCGTCAGTTGCTCGCAGAAAGGCCTGATGCTGCCGCCCGGCCTAGGCTTCAACTGCGTATCGAGGAAGGCGCTGGATGCCGCCGACCAAAGCGGTTTCAAGAAATCCTATTGGGATTGGGGGCCGATGCTCGGCAACAATTCGAGCGGCTTCTTCCCCTATACGCCGGCCACCAACATGCTCTACGGCCTGGAAGAGTCCCTCAAAATGCTGCTCGACGAGGAAGGCCTGGAGAACGTCTTTGCCCGCCACAAACGCCATGCCGAAGCGACGCGGATCGCCGTCCGGCATTGGGGCCTGGAACCGCTCTGCCTCAACGAAGATGAGCACTCGCCGGTGCTGACCGCCGTGCTGCTGCCTGACGGGCACGACGCCGATAAAGTTCGAAAAATCATCCTCGAGAAATTCGACATGTCCTTGGGCACCGGGCTTGGCAAGGTCAAGGGCAAGGTATTCCGGATCGGGCATCTCGGCGACATCAACGATCTGACGCTGATCGGCACCTTGGGCGGCGTCGAGATGGGCTTGGGCCTTGCCGGCGTCCCGATCAAAAAAGGCGGCACGCAAGCGGCCATGGACTTCCTAGCCGGGTCGGCGTGATGGCGACAGATCATATTCTGGTCGGCCGCGACGGCAGCGGCATCGTCACCGTCACCCTCAACCGGCCGGAGGAACTCAACGCGCTCACAAAAAGCATGTGGGGGCGCTTGGGCCAGGTGTTTCGCGAACTTTCCATTGACGACAGCGTGCGCTGCATCGTCATCACCGGTGCCGGCGAGAAATCCTTCAGCCCCGGCAATGACATTTCGGAATTCGAGACCGATCGCTCAAACTCGACCCTCGCCGCCGAGTATGGCGCCCTGATGCAGGAGAGTATCCACGCGCTTGAAACCTGCCCGCATCCCCTGGTCGCCATGATCAAGGGCATCTGCGTCGGCGGCGGCCTCGAGATCGCCGGGCTCTGCGACTTAAGGATTTGCGGCGCGTCGAGCCGTTTCGGAGCGCCGATCGCCAAGCTAGGCCTGGTGATGGGATACGCCGAGATCGGGGCTTTACGGGCGCTGGTCGGACCGACCCGGGCGCTGGAAATTCTTTTGGAAGGTCGGATCATGGACGCCGACGAGGCTTTCCGGCTTGGCATCGTCAGCCGCGTCGTCGCCGACGGCGAGGTCGAGGCCGACGCCATGGCGACAGCCGGACGCATTGCCGCCGGCGCACCCTTGGTGCACCGTTGGCACAAGAAATTTCTCCGCCGTCTAGCCCAAGCGACGCCCCTCACGACGGACGAGATCAAGGAAGGCTACGCCTGTTACGACACCGAGGATTTCCGGATCGGCTATAGGGCATTCCTAGACAAAACAACGCCGGTATTCGACGGCCGCTGAACACGGAGGATCCATGAACATCAAACGGCAAGGGCCCCTCGCCGGCATGAAGGTGATCGAGCTGGCGCACATCATGGCCGGTCCGGTCTGCGGATTGATGTTGGCCGACATGGGTGCCGACGTGATCAAGGTCGAGAAGATTCCGGGCGGCGATGATTCAAGGCGCTTCCTGCCGCCGGACATCGACGGCGAGTCGGCCGCTTACATGATGATGAATAGAAACAAACGCGGCATCGCGCTTGATCTGAAAACGGCGGGCGGCAAACGGGGTCTGGCGAAACTGCTGGCCGACGCCGACGTGGTGACAGAAAACTATCGGCAAGGGACGATGGCCAAACTCGGCCTCGGTTACGGCGAGCTTCGGAAGGTCAATCCGGGCTTGATCTATTGCGCCATTTCAGGTTTCGGGCGCACGGGGCCTTACGCCGAGCGTGGCGGCTTCGATCTGATCGCGCAAGGCATGAGCGGATTGATGGCGATGACCGGCGAGGGGCCGGGCCGGCCGCCTTGCAAGATCGGAGCACCGGTCACCGACATCACGGCCGGCATATTGGCGGCCATGGGGGTGCTCGCCGCCTATACCCATAAACTCAAGACCGGCCAGGGCCAGGTGGTCGATACCTCGCTGTTCGAAGCCGGCATCACGCACACCTATTGGCAATCCGCCATCGGCCTCGCCACCGGCAAAGCACCGGAACCGATGGGCTCGGCGCACCCGCTGAACGGCCCCTATCAGGCGTTCCAGGCATCGGACGGTTGGATCACCGTCGGTGCCGCCAATCAGAAGAATTGGCTCAATCTTTTGGCCGCGCTCGAACGCCCCGACTTGGGCGACGACCCCCGCTTCGCCGATAACGCCAACAGAATGAAAAATTTGAAGGCCCTCGAAGGGGTGCTTTCGGAAATCTTCACGACCCGCACCCAGGCCGACTGGCTGGCGCGGCTGGAGGCGGCAGGACTGCCGGCCGGTCCGGTGCTCGATGTCTGCCAGATGCACGAGGATCCGCAGGCGATCGCGCGGGACATGGTGCCGGTGGTCGAGCATTCCCGGGTCGGGCCGGTCAAGACCATCGGCTTGCCGGTGAAATTCTCCGAGACGCCGGGCAAGGTTCTGACCGGCGCGCCGACGTTCGGCGAGCACACCCGAGACATTTTGTCCGAACACGGGTTGGCTTCGCAAGCGGACGCGCTATACGCCGAAGGGGCAGTGGCCTGAGATTTTTAAAAAGTGTGGATTCTGGAACGTCGCTTCGCGCCATCCGGAATGACGAAAAATCACGGTCTTAGAATAATCTTCGCCGCCGCGCTGCGGCCGGCGGCCAAATCCTGAAAAGCGGCGGCACCTTCCGAAAGCGGCCGCTCCTCAAACCAATCGAGGGTCCCGAAGTTGCCGCGATGAATGGCGGCCAAGGTTTCCCGGAAGTCGGTCATCGAATAGGTGTAGGTGCCGATGAAGGTCACCTCTTGCAGGGTGGCTTTTCGGATATCCATGCCGCCCGAGCCGCCGGCGAGCCCGATATGCACGATGACGCCGCCTGGCCGGACGGCCTTGAAGGACACCGCTCGGGTCGCGTCCATGCCGACGGCGTCGATGACGATGTCGAGCGAGTTGGCGGCGGGGCCCGGTTCCGATATCGGATCGTAGACATTGGCGGCTTCGGTCCGTTCGGCTGTCCGGCGGCGCAACGGATTGGTCTCGCCCAGCATGATTTCGGTGCAGCCTTGCATCCTGAGCGCCAGCGCGGCGCCGATACCGATCGAGCCGGCGCCGATGACCAGAGCCTTGGCGCCGGCCAAGGGCCGCCCGAATGCGCGCGCCGCCAAGTGCGCGGCGTGATAGGAGGTGGCGAGCGGCTCGGTCAACGCTGCCTGGAGCGGGTCCATGCCGTCTGGCAACGCAACCAAATTGCCTTCCGGCATGGCGAGGCGTTCGGCGAAAGCGCCCTGCCTGGGCGGCATCGAGATAATTTGACGCTTGGCGCACAAATTCGACCGCCCGGAAAGACACACGTCGCACTGGCCGCAAGTGACCAACGGATTGACGGCGACAAGTCGGCCCTTGTCGCGGCCTTCGACGACACGTCCGACCGCTTCGTGACCAAGGATCAGCGGGGCAGGACGACGGTCGTCGTGACCGTGATAGGCGTGCATGTCGGATCCACAGATACCGACGGCGGCAACTTCTAGAATCGCCTCGCCGACGCCGGCGATAGGCTCGGCGGCATCACGGAATTCGACGGTTTCAGGGCCGGTATAGACGAGCGCCTTCATTTCGCGGTGAACCCTCCGTCAACGGCGATGATTTGACCGGTAATATAACCGGACGCCGGTGCCGCTAGGAAGATTGTCGTTCCATCCAAGTCGGACAACTCACCGTTGCGCCCGATCATGGTCCTAGCTGCGTTGGCGTCGCGGATTGCCGGATCGGCAAACACCGGTGCCGACAGTTTGGTCTTGAAGAAGCCGGGCGCAATGGCATTGACCGTGATGCCGTCCTTCGACCAAGCCTCGGCCATGGCCCGGGTCAGTTGCCCGACGCCGCCCTTGGACGCGCCATAGGAAGCCGAGTTCGGGAAGGCGCGGAATGTCTGCAACGACGCGATATTGATGATCCGGCCATAGCCGGCCTTGATCATGCCAGTCGCCAGTTCGCGGCCTAGGAAGAACGGCACGCTCAGATTGATGTCGATGGTTTTCTGCCAGCTCTCTGGCGTGATTTCGTCGGTGGATTCCCTGAGATTGATGCCCGCCGCGTTGACCAGAATATGCGGATCGCCAAACGGTTTTCGTGCCTCGGCGGCGATGCCGGCGACCACCTCGATGTCGGTGATGTCGGCTTGAACGCTGGCGGCGCGCCGGCCGGTCGCCTCGAGTTCGACTTTCGCATCGGCGAGCGCGCCCGCGTCCCTGCCGCCGATCACCACGTCGGCGCCGGCCGCGGCCAGCGCCAACGCCATGCGGCGACCGATGCCGGAAGAACCGCCGGTAACGAAGGCGACCCGCCCCGTAAGATCGAATAGCGAGGCCGCGTTTGGCGCCTCTCTCACGCTTCGGCGCTCAGATCGAAGTTGTCGCCCGGAAAATATTTGGCGAGGCGAACATCAGCCGTGCGAGCATGCCCTTCCATGCCTTCCAGGCGTGAGATGCGAGCGCAAACCTGCGCCATGTCGCGGTTGCCGTCGCGGGTCGCGCGTTGATAGGTCACGGTCTTGATGAACTTGCCGACATAGAGCCCGCCGGTGTAACGCCCGACGCCCTTGGTCGGCAGAATATGGTTGGTGCCGGAACACTTGTCGCCGAAAGCCACCGTCGTCTCCTCGCCCAAGAACAGCGAGCCGTAATTGGTCAAATGCTCGAGCCACCAGTCGAGATCGGCGGCCTGCACTTCCAAATGCTCCGGCGCATAGACGTCGGAGACCTGGACCATTTCTTCCCGTGACCCGCACAGCACCACCTCGCCATAATCGCGCCAGGCGGCGGTGGCGGCGTTACTTTGCGTTTCCGGCAATTCGGCGATCAGCGACGGCATCCGGGCGATCACCTTTTCGGCTAGCGCGCGGCTATCGGTCACCAGCCAGGCTGGCGAATCCGGGCCGTGCTCGGCCTGGCCAACCAGATCGACGGCGACGATTTCCGGATCGGCGTCCTTATCGGCGATGACTAGAATTTCCGTCGGCCCGGCGAACAGATCGATACCAACCCGGCCATAGAGAATTCTTTTCGCCTCGGCGACGAAGCGGTTGCCGGGGCCGACCAGGATATCAGCCTTGTGTCCGGTGAATAGACCAAACGCCATAGCGGCGACGCCTTGCACGCCGCCCATGGCGAGGATGTGGTTGGCGCCGCAGATGTCCATCGTATACAGAATTCCGGAATTGATGCCCTCGGAGCCGTGCGGCGCCGAACACGCGATCACATTCTTGACGCCGGCGACCTTGGCCGTGCCGATCGACATGATGGCCGAGGCCACGTGCGCGTAGCGGCCGCCCGGCACATAGCAGCCGGCGCTGTTGACCGGGATTGATTTCTGCCCGGCAAAAACACCCGGCGACAATTCGACCTCGAAATCCTTGACCGCGGCGCGCTGCTTTTCAGCAAAACTAACGACCCGGTCCCGCGCCCAGCGGATGTCGTCCTTCAAGCGCACCGGCACCTTCTTCGCCGCCCGTTCGATGGTTTCCCGGGTGACGACGATCTCGCCCGAATATTTATCGAGCTCGCGGCCATAGGCGAGAGCGGCAGCTTCGCCTTCCCGCTCGATCCTGGCCAGCATGTCGCCGACGATGCGCCGGGTGTCGTCCTCGCCGGTGGCGGCGGTCTTGCTTGCCTTCTTGAGATACTCGGTTGCCATGGTCCCTCCTCGGTTTTGCTGGCCGGGTGGCCAATAGAAAAATAAGTTTTTGGCTTCCACAATGGATGTAAGCGCTTTCACAGCACGTCAAAACGTGCCGCAAAACGGGCGCAAGGTCAAGCCCGGGTTAGCGCCCGAGCGCCTTTTCTATGTCTCCGAGAGTTTTTTCGATTGAGATGTCGGCGACGGAAATAATCTCGGCATCCCGAAACTCGAATATGTTTTCCGGTTTGTACCGACGGGCGATGGCACCGAGCCGGCGGTCTCTGGCGATCAACATGGCGTCGATCAGAGGACCGAACAGTTCCAGCATGCCGGTGATCCAGACGTTGATGCACGGTGACGGCAGCGCTTGATCGACGCGAAAACGCCGCACCATTCGGGACACGCTGGCAGCGTCGTAAAACGTCTCGCCGGTGACCCAGCGGTTGGTGGTGAAAAATCGATATGGATATCCGGACCGGTCCATGGAAATGGCGATCAGATGCGACAGCCGGGCCGCTTCCGAGGTGGCCGTGGCGTGGTCCGGCGTCGGTGCCGGACGGATACCCTTCGGGAATCCGCCGGGGCGCAGGAAAGCATGAAAATGCCCGTGCTCGGCCGTGGCCGCGCCGCTGTCGCGCTCCAGCGGATGGGTATGATAGTAATATTGCGCGTGCGTGTCCGGATCAAAGACATCGCCGGCCGGGTAGTGATCCCATTCATAGAACTGCCCCTGCCCGCGCAGCACTTCGGCGACCACGTTGGTGCCGCTTTTTTCGAGCGCGCGGTAGCATTCCTGAACCCGAAGGCCGGCCCGCCGCATCGCCAAAAGGCGCCGCCGCGGGATTGCCTTTAGGCGCGGTCCAGAGACCGATACGGGCTCACCCAACATCGCATTCCTCCCGCTGCCATATTTAGCCGCGACCGGCGATGTCGGCATTGATTTAGGTCATGGATATAGGTGATGTCCGAACCGCGCTGATTACGGTCGCGGCGCAAGCTTGTAGGTTGATGAAAGGCTTTTGCCACCGCGGACCGTCGCGACCGTTACCTCCCGGCCGGGCATGGTTTTCAACAATTCGGCCCGGAATCCTTGTGCCGCCAGCACCGGATTTCCGTTGACCATCGTCACGATATCGCCGGCGTCGATGCCGACGGCAAAGGCCGGTCCGTCCGGCCGCACCGCTGTTACAAGAAGCCCGCCGACCGTCTTGGCCAACGCCGGCGGCAACGGCCCGACGTCGATCCCGGCGTCGCCCAGATTGACCCGGCCGAAATCACGGAGATCCCGGGCAACGCGCTGGACCAATGCCGCCGAGGCAGCAAAATTGACGCCGACGTTGGCGTCGCTGCGTTTGGTGAAGATCGCCGACACCAATCCGACGAATTTTCCCGCCGCGTCGAACAACCCGCCGCCGGAGCCACCCGGGTTAACGCTGGCGTCGGTCTGAATGAAGTCCTCGATCTCGTTGAACCCGATCCCGGCCCGGCCGGTCGCCGACACCACGCCGCAGCTGACTGAAAGCCCGAGCCCGAACGGATTGCCGACGGCGCAGACCGGCGCGCCCAGTGCCGGTGGCGGCCCCATCGTCACGGCCGGCAAGGCCACCGGCGCCTTCAAGAGCGCCACATCGGTGGCAATGTCACGGCCGACAATGGCCGCCGCCATCCGCCGGCCGTCGGCCAAGACGATCTCGACCGTCTTGGCATTGCCGATGACGTGAACGTTGGTCGCGATGTAACCGCCGTCCAGCACCACGACGCCGGACCCTTCCGGATCCCGGGGCCGGCCCGCCGCCGATTGGCCACGGTCAGCGGCCGGCCAGTCCGGCAGGACCTTGACCACGCTCTGCATGACTGAGGCGTCGAAGGCCTGGGCTGGCGGCAGCGGCAGCAATGTGCTGATCAGACCGGCGAAAAGAGCACCAGGGATTAAATTAATGTTCATAAGATAAAACATGACGCGTCGGCGGCGTCCGGTAAACTCCGAAGCGGAGGAGCCGCCCGATGCCCGATACCGATGTCCTACTTGGCCGATTTCCGAAGGCGGCGTTTTCGCACCTGCCGACGCCATTGGCGGCGATGTCCAATCTTGGCCGCGAGCTCGGGTACAGCAATCTGTTCGTCAAGCGCGACGACCTGACCGGGCTCGGCATGGGCGGCAACAAGGCGCGCCAGCTCGAATATTATTTCGGCGCCGCCTTGGCCGAAGACGCCGACACGGTCCTGATCACCGGCGCCGTGCAATCAAATTTTGTCCGCCAGTGCGCTGCCGCGGCGAGGAAGCTTGGCCTTGATTGCGAGATCCAACTGGAGAACAGGGTCGGCGGCATGCCGGAGGGTCAAGAGAAAGTCGGCAACTACCTGTTGGACCGGCTGCTCGGCGTCAAGGTGCATCATTTTCCGATCGGCGAGGACGAAGCGGCGGCGGACGCCAATCTGGAAGCAATCGCCGCCGGAATCAGGGCCCGTGGCGGACGGCCTTACGTCATTCATTTGGGCGCCGAGCACGCGCCCCTGGGCGCGCTCGGCTATGTCGATTGTGCCCGGGAAATCATTGCCGACGTCGACCGGCTGGGATTAGCACTCGGCGCCATCGTCACCGCCAGCGGCAGCGCCATCACCCATACCGGGCTGCTGACCGGGCTCAGATTGTTCGGAAACGAGGCGCCGGTGTTCGGCGTTTGCGTGCGCCGCAAGTCGGATATCCAGTCGCCCCGGGTATTGAAACGGTGCCGCGATCTCGAAGCCATGCTTGGCGCCGGCGCCGTCGTCGCCGACTCGGATGTTTGGACATCGGACGCCTATCTTGCCGGCGGCTACGGCAAAGCCGGAACGGAAACATTGGCGGCGATCGAAACCGGAGCCCGGCTCGAGACACTTATTCTCGATCCCGTCTATACCGCGAAAGCGTTCGCCGGACTGATCGGGATGGCTCGGCAAGGCGCGCTGCCAAAAAATGGCGCCGTCGTCTTCGTGCACACCGGCGGCGGCCCCGGGCTGTTCGCTTATGCCCATCTTTGGGCGCCCGCCGCGTGAAGCTGCCGCGCACACTTCGCATGGATCCCTCCGACGCGCGGGTCTTCGAGCTTGCCGCCGATCCCGGCGAGTGGGCCGTCGCCGGCACCTTCATGTTCGTCGACCGCCAGCCCGCCGAGATGGACCGGAAAACCCAGTTGGCCTTCAAGTCCGGCTGGCTC
>JAQBZY010000009.1 GCA_027620395.1 Pseudomonadota bacterium | reverse complement strand
ATCGAATAGCCGAAATCCTCGAACTGCTGGCCGGTGAAATGCGGCGAGCGCCCGAACTCGGTCATGTTGGCCATTCGTGGGCCCGGCACTTCGGCGGCGAAACGTCGGAAATCGGCGGCGGTCGGCAGGCCGTCCGGAAACACCACGTCGGCGCCGGCTTCTTTGTAAAGCTTGGCCCGCTTGATGGCACCGTCCAAGCCCTCGACGCCGGCGGCGTCGGTGCGGGCGATGATTACCAGATGGCTCGACGCCCGCTTGGCGGCGGCGATCTTGGCCGCGGCTTCCTCCGCCGGCACCAAGCGCTTATCATTCAGGTGCCCGCATTTCTTGGGTAGCATTTGATCTTCGATGTGGACGGCGGCGGCGCCAGCGGCTTCCAATTCGCGCACCGTGCGCATGGCGTTCAAAGTGCCGCCGTAGCCGACATCGCCGTCGACGATCAGCGGCAGATCGGTGGCCCGCGACACCATCTTGGTAATGAAGCAAAGCTCGTCCAGTCCGATGACGCCTAAATCGGGCAGGCCGAGCGTCATGGTGACGGCGCCGCCGGAGATATAAAGCGCCTCGAAGCCTTGGCGGGCAGCGAGCCTGGCGGCCAGCGGATTGTGCGCGCCGGGCACGCGGAGGATTTGCTTTCTGGCGAGCAGTTCGCGGAGCCGTTCACCGGCCGGCTTCGGGTTGCGGGTCTTGCCTTCGAGCCATGTCGACATTGGGGTTCCTCCTGGGGTCGCCGTTGCCCCGAGATTAGGCCGGAACGGCGGCGTGGGAAAGGGAGGGGAGCCACGCGCCACATCACTCACAATTAGTCATTCCCGCGTAAGCGGGAATGACGGGTAGGAGCCGCCGCCGAGTCTCGCTACCTCAGCGAAAAAGCCGCTTGTTCCTCGGATCGGCGATGGCCGCCGCCGGCTCGAACGCCGGACCGTGCGCGGCATGGAGTCGGCTCAGGGTAGCGAGAACATGTTCGCGGCCCAATTGGCGAGCGATTTTCATCGGCCCGCCCTTGGCTTCCGGAAACCCATATCCAAAACGCCAAATCACGTCGATGTCGTCGGGCGAACCGGCGACGCCGTTGCCGAGCAGGCGCGCCCCTTCGTTGATCAGCGCGAAGATACAGCGATCTTGAATTTCCTCGGCCGAAATTTGCCGCCGCCCGATGCCGAGCTCGGCCGCCACCTTTTGGATCAGCGCCGAGACCTCGGGATCTGGCGTCCGCTCGCTGTTTTCGTAGCGATACCAGCCGCGGCCGGTCTTGCGGCCGAGCCAGCCCTCGTCGCAGATGCGGTCGGCAATGACCGGATAGGGATCGGTCGGATTGATGTCGCCGGTTGCTATTTGTCCCTGGCGGACCCGTCTGGCAACATCAAGCCCCGAGATATCGCCGACGGCCAGGCAGCCGAGCGCGAAGCCAAAACCCTGCATGGCGGTATCGACTTCGATGGGTTCGCAGCCTTCCTGCAACAGAAAATACGCCTGCCAAGTATAGCGATGATACATCCGGTTGCCGACGAAGCCGGGGCCGTTGCCGACGGCGACGCCGATTTTTCCGGCCCGTTTCGAGAGCGCCATCAAGGCCGCCATGACCTCGGGCGAGGTCTTGGCGCCACGGACGATCTCCAGAAGCTTCATGACTTGCGCGGGCGCAAAGAAATGCGCGCCAGCGACCATCTCGGGCCTGGATGTCGCGGTTGCGATTTCGTCGATGGAGAGGCTAGAGGTATTGCTGGCGAGGATCGCATGCGGTGGGCAAATCCGGTAGAGCGCCTTGAAGATATCCTTTTTGACCGTCATGTCCTCGATGGCGGCCTCGATCACCAGATCGGCGTCGTGCAGATCATCCAAGGATGTGCTGCCGGAAATTCTCGAAAGCTCGGCATCCATGGCGTCCTCGGTCATGCGGCCGCGCTGAACCCTGTCTTTGAGCCCGGCGGCCAGGGCTTCTAATCCGGCGTCGAGCTTGGCGTCATCGGCCTCGATGGCGACGACCTCGATCCCGGCCCGGGCCAGCACCAAGGTGATCCCCTGGCCCATGGTGCCAAGACCGATCACACCGGCCTTGGCGATGCCGTCCGCCGCTATATCCGATGCACCGATCACCGATATCGCCCTCCACAATCGCGCTTGGTGTGATATACCACGGCGCAATTCTAGCTTGCACGCGGCAATGCCCCGGGGAGGAATTCATATGGCACTCAAGCTCGCCATTCTCGACGACTACCAAAATGCCGCGCTGGCGTCGGCGGATTGGAAGTCGCTCGGCACGGACATCGAGATTACGGTTTTCGATCAATTCATATCGCACGACGACGAAGCCGTCGTGACGGCACTGGCGCCATTCGATATCCTGATCGCCATGCGCGAGCGGACGCGGTTTCCGGCCGAGGTCATCGACAAACTCGGCAGTTTGAAATTTCTCGTCACCACCGGCATGCGCAATGCGGCCATCGACATGAAGGCGGCCAGGGCAAAAGGAATCGACGTTTGCGGCACCGACATGCTGCCGTATCCGGCAGCCGAGCACGCGGTCGCGCTGATCATGGATATTTATAAGAAAATCTCCAAGGAAAGCCGGGTCATGCGGGACGGTGGCTGGCAGGGGTACGTGTCGGAAGGCCTGAACGGCAAGACACTTGGCGTTCTCGGACTCGGCAAACTCGGCGCCCGGGTCGCCAAGTTCGGCCAAGCGATGCAAATGAAGGTCGTTGCCTGGAGCGAAAATTTGACGTCGGAGCGTTGCGCCGAAGTCGGCGCGACATATGTGAGCAAGGAAGATCTGTTCCGGCAATCGGACGTGATCTCGATTCATTTGGTGCTCGGCGACCGCTCCAAGGGGCTGGTCGGCAAGACCGAATTGGCGCTGATGAAACCGACGGCCTATCTGGTCAACACCTCGCGCGGCCCCATCGTCGACGAGGCGGCGTTGATCGCGGCGCTTAAGGAAAAGCGGATCGCCGGCGCCGGGCTCGATGTTTTCGATGTCGAGCCGCTACCGATCGACCATCCGTTGCGGGACTTGGACAATGCCGTGTTGACCGGCCACACCGGCTACGTGGTGCAGGAGCTTTACGACATGGTCTATGGCCAGGCGGTGGAGAACATCAAAAGTTGGCGCGCCGGCAAACCCGAACGCCTGTTAAACACATCATGAGCACCGATCCGGTTCTGGTTGAGCGCGAGGGTGCCATCGCCACCGTCGTTCTCAACAATCCGGCGAAACGCAATGCGCTTGGGCTCGCCGCTTGGCAGCGGTTGATCGAGATCATGGCCGAGCTTGACGTCGACGACACGCTCCGTTGCGTTATCGTCACTGGCTCGGGCGACAAGGCGTTCGCGGCAGGCGCCGATATTTCCGAATTTCCGCGGCTTCGCGCCACCGCCGATCAGGGTTACGAATACGGCAAGGCGACCGAGCTGGCGTTGACGGCGCTCCGCACCTTGAAGCACCCGACCATTGCCATGATCCAGGGCGCCTGCACCGGCGGCGGGCTCGAGATCGCGGCTTGTTGCGATCTTAGGATCGCCGCCGCCGATGCCCGCTTCGGGGTGCCGATCAGCAAGCTCGGGCACGCCTTCGCCGCACCGGAAATGAAGCCGTTGCTCGATCTGGTCGGCAAGGCGCTGACGCTGGAACTGCTATTGGAAGGGCGAATCTTAGATGCCGAGGAGGCGCTTCGGCGCGGCCTCGTTAACCGGGTTGTCGCCGTCGGCGATTTGGCCCGAGAAGTGGCGGAGACATCGCAGCGCATCGCCGCTGGCGCGCCGCTGTCGCTCCGCGTCACCAAGGCGACACTGAATAGATTGATGGATGATCCGACGCCGGTCAGCGAGGCGGAAGTCCGGGCCGGCTACACGCCGTGCGATTCCCTGGATTACCGTGAAGGTTACACGGCGTTTCTGGAAAAGCGCCCGCCGGTGTTCAAGGGGAAGTAGCCCTCAATCTTAGGCGTGCCGCCGCTTCGCCTGGGATGTCGGCGACACCCGAACTTGACCGGCCGGCTGCCGCGTCGTTTGATCCGCGAAACTGAAACTCGACGGGAGACCACCCATGACCGCCGCCGCCAAACTGCAAGCGTTGCTCAATCGTCCGCAAATCCTGGTCATGCCGGGGGTGTTCGATGCGATGTCGACGCGTCTGGCCGAGCAGGCCGGCTTCGATGCCGCCTTCATGGGCGGGTTCGCCGTCTCGGCGGCCAGGATCGGAATGCCCGACACGGGGCTCATCAGCTACGCCGAGATGGTCGACCAGGGCCGCAATCTTTGCGCCGCCGTCGACATTCCAGTGATCGGTGACGGCGATACCGGCTACGGCAACGCCATCAACGTCAAGCGGACCGTGCAGGGATACGCGCAAGCCGGCTTCGCCTGCGTGATGATCGAGGATCAGGTGGCGCCGAAGCGGTGCGGTCACACGCGTGGTAAGCAGGTGGTGCCGCTGGCCGAGGCCCGCCAGCGGATCAAGTCGGCTTGCGATGCCCGGGACGAGCTTCGCCGGCATGGTGGCGATATTCTGATCATGGCCCGGACCGATGCCAACGCGACCGACGGCATGGACGAGGCCGTCAAGCGCTGCAACGCTTTCGTCGATGCCGGTGTCGACATCACGTTTTTGGAAGCACCCAAGGACCAGACCGAGATGCGCCGTTACGGCAACGACGTGCCGGGCCCGAAGATGGCCAACATGGTCGAACAGGGAGCGACGCCGTTCCTGACGCCAGACGAATTACAAGACATCGGCTACAAGCTCGCCATCTGGCCGGTTTCGATGATGCTGTCGGCCATCAAGGCGATGCAGGAGACACTGGCCGGCATGAAGGAAGGCCGGCACGATCTTTCCAAGCGCACCACGTTCATGGAATTGCAGACGATCGTCGGTTTCCCGGAATACTACGCCGCTGAAAAGGCTTACGCGGCGGAGTAGGCCGGCGCGGCTGTTTCGGATTTGTCGAATGCCCGGCTTCATGCTGAGATATCGGCAATCGTGGGCCTGAAGGTCCGCCCATCCAAGGAGCCATCCAATGACTGATATCAGCCACCAGCTCGCCGATTTCGCCGCCGGATTACGGTTCGACGCCATTCCGGCCGAGGTGGTGGAGCGGAGCAAGCTTCTGATCTTGGATACCGCCGGCGTCATTGTCCGGGCCCGTAATGATGCCGAGTCGACGCCTTCGATGGTCCGGGCCATTGAGCGCATGGGCCTCGCCGGCGGCATCTGCAGCGTTCCGGGAGACAACGCCAGCTATGCCCCGCCGGCGGCGGCGCTGTTAGCCGGCACGCTGGCGCATTCGCTCGATTTCGACGATACCCACGCCGAGGCGTCGTTGCATTCCTCCGCTCCCATTGTGCCCGCCGCGCTGGCGGCGGCGGAAATGACCGGCGCATCGGGCAAGGACCTGATTGCCGCCTGCATCGCCGGCTACGAAGTGCAGATCAGGCTGGCCCTGGCGCTTGGGCCGTCCGACCACTATGACCGTGGCTATCACCCGACCGCGACCTGCGGCGTTTTCGGCGCGGCGGCGGCGGCAGGCAAGCTGTTGGGCTTGGATGCCGATGGCATCGAAAGCGCTTTCGGGCTGGCGCTCAGTCAGGCCGCTGGCTCCATGCAGTTCCTGGCCGACGGCGCCTGGACCAAGCGCTCGCACGTCGGGCAAGCGGCGCAGAACGGCCTAATGTGCGCGGTGATGGCGGCGGAGGGATTCAAGGGACCGAAGCAGGCGTTCGAAGGACAATGGGGTTTCCTGCATGCCTATGCGCCGAACGCCGACGCCGCCAAGGCCGTGGCCGGCCTGGGCGAGATGTGGGAAACGCTCCGCCTCGCCGTGAAGCCCTATCCGAGCTGCCGCTACACCCACGCCGCCATGGACGCGCTCCGGCAGATCATGAAGGAGGACGGCGTGACGGCTGCCGATGTCGAGGCGGTCGAGATCGGGCTGCCGAAGACCGGGATGAAGATCGTCAGCTATCCCGAGGACGCCAAGCACAACCCGAAGAGCGTTGTCGACGGCCAGTTCTCGATGCCGTTCTGCGCCGCCGTGGTGCTCCGCGAGGGTGACATGCTGTGGGATCACTATGCGACGCACCTGACCGACCAGAAGACGCTCGCGCTCACCCGCATGGTGACATGCATCAACGATCCCGACGTCGAGGCGTTGTTTCCGGTCAACATGGCCGGCAAGGCGACCGTCAAAACCAAGCGTGGCACTTTCACGCGATTGATCACCATGCCGAAGGGCGAGCCCGGCAACTTCATGAGCAACGAGGAATTCCTCGGCAAGTTCACCGGTCTTGCCGAACCCTACTTGGGCGCCGCCGGATCGAAGCGGTTCGCCGATGCGATCCTCGGCCTCGAAGCGCAGAACTCGGTCGCCGCCGTGCTCGCCGCCGGCCGGCCCGACGCGCAGGCGGCGGGATAATGGTCGCCGAAGCCAAGCAGGTCGGCCCGAACCGTTACCGGGAATCCTACGGCCGCTATCTGGAGGACTTCAAGGTCGGTGACGTCTACGAGCACCGGCCCGGCCGCACCATCACCGAAACCGACAATCACTGGTTCACGCTTTTGACCATGAACCAGCATCCGCTGCATTTCGATTCCGAGTACGCGAAACATTCCGAGTTCGGCAAGCCGCTGGTGAATTCGTGCCTGACCCTGGCCATCGTCGCCGGCATGAGCGTGTCGGACGTTAGCCAGAAGACCATCGCCAACTTAGGGTGGGATAAGGTCCGGATGTCGGCGCCGGTTTTTCACGGCGACACCATCTATGCCGAAAGCGAGGTGCTGGCGATCCGGGAAAGCAAATCCCGCCCGACCCAGGGCATCGTCACCATCAAGACGCTTGGCAAGAAAGCCGACGGCACCGAGTTCATGTCTTTCGAGCGGACCATGCTGATTCCAAAACGCGGTCACGCCGTGGACGACAAGGCGGGGTATTGATCATGGCACCCGACGCAATCTCGGACGACAGCGCGATCATCCTCGATGCCGTCGACAAGTTTCTGGAGCGCGATGTGCGGCCGCACGTCCGAGCGCTCGAGCACGCCGACGAATACCCGGCCGAGATCGCCGACAAGGTGGCCGAGCTCGGACTTTACGGTGCCACCATCTCGACCGAATACGGCGGTCTCGGTCTCGACGCCCGGACCTATACGCGGATCGTCGAACGGGTCGCCGCGGTGTGGATGTCGGTCTCGGGTCTTTTCAACTCGCACCTGATCATGGCCGCCGCCGTCGAACGGTTCGGTTCGGAGGAAATGAAACGCGAATATCTGCCGAAGTTTGCATCGGGCGAAATCCGTGGCGGCATCGCCTTGACCGAGCCTGACTGCGGCACGGATTTGCAAGCCGTGCGGACCCGAGCCCGCAAGGACGGCAATGATTACGTGATCGACGGCACCAAGATGTGGATCACCAATTCGATCAAGGGCGAATGCCTGGCGGTGCTGGTCAAGACCGACGCCGACGCCGAGCCACGGCATAAGGGCATGAGCCTATTGCTGGTACCTAAATCCGCCGGCTACAAGGCACGGAAACTCCAGAAACTCGGCTACCGGGGCATCGACACCGGCGAGGTCGAATTCTCTAACGTCCGGGTGCCGCAATCAATGCTGATCGGCGAGGCCGAGGGCAGGGGATTGCAGCAGATTCTGGCCGGCCTCGAACTCGGCCGCATCAACGTCGCCGCGCGCGGCGTCGGCGTGGCGCGCGCCGCCCTCGAAGATTCCTTGCGCTACGCGCAGCAGCGCAAGACCTTCGGCAAGCCGATCAGTCAGCACCAAGCGATCCAAATCAAACTCGCCGACATGGCGACCCGAGTCGAGGCGGCCAGGCTTTTGGTCGAACGCGCCGCCGACGCCTACGACAAGGGCGAGCGCTGCGATCTGGAGGCCGGCATGGCCAAGTTGTTCGCCACCGAGGCGGCACTCGAAAACGCCACCGAGGCGATGCGGATTCACGGTGCCTATGGCTACTCGCCGGAATACGATGTCGAGCGCTATTACCGCGATGCGCCGCTGCTATGCATTGGCGAGGGCACCAACGAATTGCAGCGGATCATCATCGCCAAGCAACTTTGCGAACGGAGCGGTTCTTGACCAACCCGCTGCCGCTAACCGGCGTTCGCGTCCTCGCCGTCGAGCAATACGGCGCCGGACCGTTCGGCACCATGTTTCTGGCCGACCAAGGCGCGGAAGTGATAAAGATCGAGAACCCGGACGGCGGCGATTTCGCCCGCGATATCGGTCCGTATTGGTTTTCCGAAGGCGAGTCACAATTCTTTCACGCCTATAACCGCAACAAGCGCAGCCTGACCCTCGATCTCATGACGCCGGATGGCAAGCAAGTATTCCGCGATCTGGTGCGCAACGCCGATGCCGTGGTGTCGAATGCGCGTGGCGACGTGCCGGCCAAGCTCGGGTTGGTCTACAAGGACTTGCAGGACGTCAATCCGAAGATCGTCTGCGCGCATTTGTCGGCTTATGGCCGCGAAGGGCCTCGCGCGGCTTGGCCTGGTTTCGATTACTTGATGCAGGCCGAGGCCGGTTGGTTTTCCTTGACCGGCGAGCCGGAAAACACGCCGACCCGGTTCGGTCTTTCGGTGGTCGATCAGATGACCGGCTTGGCGTTGGCTTACGCGACGCTCGCCGGCATTACCGGCGCCCGAGCCACCGGCGTCGGCCGCGACATGGACGTGAGTTTGTTCGACATCGCGCTCTGCAACTTGGGCTATCCGGCGATCTGGTATTTGAATGCCGGGCACGTGCAAGGCCGGCTGCCGCGCTCGGCGCACCCTGCGCTGACCCCTTGCGCGCTTTATAAGACCAAGGACGGCTGGATCTATCTGATGTGCAACAAGGAGAAGTTCTGGCCGGTACTCTGCGACAAGATCGGCCGTCCGGAATGGAGTGAAGACGCGCGGTTCAAAAGCTTCAAGGAACGCTTCACCAACCGGCCGTTGATCGAGGAATATCTGGACGGCGCGCTTTCGGCGCGGAGCACGGCGGAATGGCTGACGGTCTTCGCCGGCAAGGTGCCGGCCGCCGCCATCAACGACGTCAAGCAGGCGCTCGACAATCCTTTCGTCACCGAACACGGACGGTTGCAAGACATTGAGCTCGAGGGCTACGGCACCTATCGCTATGTCGCGTCGGCGGTGAAGTCCGGCGGTTCGCCGGCGCCGGCCAATCCGGCACCCAAGCTCGGCGCCGACACGGAGGCACTATTGATCGATGCCGGTTACGATGCGGCCCGTATCGCCGAACTTCGGGCCAAGAAAGTGATATGAACGAATTCATCCTTCGAGACGCCGGCGTTGCCGGCTCCTCAGGATGAGGAACGCAGATAACCTCATCCTGAGGAGGAACGCAGATAACCTCATCCTGAGGAGGACCGCAGGTCCGTCTCGAAGGATGAACTGATGATGGAGCCACTCATGCCGCAGACGCTATCGGAAAAGATCATCGCCAAGGCCGCCGGGCGCCCGTCGGTCGAACCAGGCGAGATCGTCACCTGCGCCGTCGATCTGGCGATGATGCATGATTCGTCGGGGCCACGGTTGGCCGGGCGGAAACTCGACGAACTCGGCGTCCCGGTTTGGGACACCTCGAAACTTGTTGTGATCACCGATCATTACATCAACGACGATGTACCCGATCACCAAAGAATCCAGAAGGACGCGGCGGCTTGGGTCGCGAGCCACGGCGTCAAGCACTTCATCAAGGCGCAGGGGATCTGCCACGTCGTGCTGCCGGAAGCCGGGCACGTGAAGCCAGGTCTTTTTTGCGTCGGTGCCGATAGTCATTCGGTGACGGCCGGCGGGCTCGGCGCCTTCATGGTCGGCATCGGCGGCACCGAAATGACCGGCGTTCTGGCGACCGGCGAAATCTGGATTCGAGTGCCGGAGACGGCCCGCATCAAGGTTACAGGAAAACTACAGGCTGGCGTCGCCGCCAAGGACGTGATCCTGAAGCTCTGTGGCGACTTCGGCGTCATGGGCTTCAATTACCAGGTGATCGAATACGCTGGCAGCGCCATCCGTGCGATGTCCGTCGATGAGCGGATGACGCTGGCCAACATGGCAGCCGAGCTTGGCGGCAAGACCGGCATCGTCGAGCCGGACGAGAAAACGGAAGCTCAGTTGAGCGCCTGGGGGGCGGTCGGAATCGATATCGCCGCCTGGAAGAATGATCCAGGTGCTACCTTCGCCCGTACCGTCGTGCTCGATGGCGACGCCTTGGTGCCGCAGGTGGCGGCGCCGTCGAGTCCGGAAAATGCGGCGCCGGTGACGGATCATCTCGGCACCAAGCTCGATCAAGCATATTTGGGTGCCTGTACCGGCGCCAAGCTCGACGATCTTCGAATGGCCGCCGCCGTCCTCAAGGGCCGACAAATTCCGAAGGGGTTCAAGTTCATGGTTGCACCGTCGTCGGTCAAAATTCGCGAACAGGCGGCGAAAGAGGGAACCCTCGGCATCATCGAGGCCGCCGGCGGCGTCGTGCTGGCGACCGGTTGCGGTGGCTGCATCGGCCAAGGCGCCGCCAGGCTCGAAGAAAACGCGGTCGGCATTTCGTCGACCAACCGCAACTTCGTCGGCCGCGCCGGCCCGCGGTCGTCGAAACTTTATCTGGCCTCGCCCTTTACGGTGGCGGCGTCGGCCATCAACGGCGCCATCGCCGATCCGAGGGAATTCCTATGAGCATCATCAAAGGCCGCGCCTGGGCCTATGGCGCCAACATCGACACCGATCAACTGGCGCCGATCGGATCCTATCAGGGTATCGACATGGCGGCCGGCGCCAAGATGTGTCTCAGGGAAATTGATCCGAAATTCGCCGCCAGCGTCCGGGAGGGTGACATATTCGTTGGCACCGACAATCTGGGAATCGGGTCGTCGCGGGAACAGGCGCCGACATTTCTGAAGATCCTCGGCATCCGCGCCGTCGTCGCCAAGTCGTTCGCCCGAATTTTCTATCGGAATTGCTTCAACATCGGTCTGCCGGCACTGATTTTGGCCGATGCCGAAAAGATTGGCATGGGGCATGAATTGTCCGTCGATCCCGACGCTGGGACGGTGCACGATCTGACGACGGGTGTGGAATTCACATGCCAACCGATCCCGCCGCATCTGATGCAGATCGTCGCCGCCGGCGGACTGATGCCATATCTCAAGGAGCGGTTGAAGGCGCCGGCGTTGGACCGCGCCTAAGCATCCTTCGAGACGCCCGCGAGGCGGGCTCCTCAGGATGAGGAGAAGGAACGGATCACCCCATCCTTCGAGACGCCGGCGAGGCGGGCTCCTCAGAATGAGGAAATAGCCAACAACCACCTCATCCTGAGGAGGCCCGGAGGGCCGTCTCGAAGGATGAGCGCTCGGAATGTCAGGATTGATCGGGTGGATCAGCGCGGCAGGGCAGCGACTTCGATGTGTTTAGCGGCGCCGCTGTTGGCGAGTTGCACGGCCGTCGCTTCCAAATGTTGCGCCAATCGCCAATCCTTGGGCTCGACCTTGATCGACCAAGTATCCTGAATGCCGGCGGCGCGGACTTCCGATTTCACGCGATTGCCGTCGATCATATGGAACGGGCCGACGACGACGCGGAATACCGTGTCGGAGGACACCTTGGCGGCCAGAACCTGCGGCGTCAAAGTACCGTGCTGGGCGCGAAGGGTGCGGGCATTGACGTAGTCACGAAAGCTGCCGATCACCAAATAAAGACCCGGCAGCGGTGCGCCACTGACGGAAGCTTGCTCGATCGGCGCCTTGGTCTTTATCGCCGGCTTAGCCACCGGCACCTGTTTCCGGGCCATTTCGGCGATGGCTTCAGCCATCAGTTGATCGAGCGACGCTGTGTCCGTTGTCAATTCGGGCGTTTCCGGCAGGCGTTGGGCGGAATTGCCGGCGGCGGTTTGGAAATTGGCTAGTTGTTCAGCGCCGTCGAGCGCGTTGGGGAAACTAGGCAGGGCGTCGACGGCTTGCGGTTGTGGCGCCGCGCCTTCGGCCGCGGTCCGGATCATGGCCTGACGGTTCCCGGCGCCCTTGGTGCTATCGGCGACCATGGTGGAGATATCGTCGTCGCGGCAAATGTCACCCTCGGTCAAACTTCGAAATAAGGCACAGTCCCTGTTGGCGACCAACGATATTCCATGATCGGCAACTGTTTTGTCGGTGGTGATGTAGGAGATGCCGTCGGCGACCCAGGACGCAATCTGAATCGGCACTGGAACAGCACATCCCCCGAGCACGACTGCCGTGACTGCAAGCGATATGGATCGCTTCATTCGCTTATCCCCGGAGCCACGCCATTATGTTTATTTGTCGATTGCGTTACCGCTACCCGGCCCCATGGGCGGTTCGTCCAACCGACGCCGGAGTATGGGGTAAACCGATTCGCGTCGGCAAGCGAAATTCATCGAACAGTTCAAGTTAATTTCCATAATGCCATGAATTTTAATAAAAATTCAGCTATATGCCGGGTCGAACGCTCACGCCTCAGTGGTCTTCTTGGGCTTCGGGAGATCGAGTTTGAGGGATAGCTCCTTCAGTCGGCGGGGCTCAACCTCGGTCGGCGCCCCCATCAAAAGGTCTTCCGCCTGCTGGTTCATCGGAAAAGCGATGACTTCGCGGATGTTCTTTTCGTCGGCCAACATCATGACGATGCGGTCGATGCCCGGCGCCGAGCCACCGTGCGGCGGCGCGCCGAACTGGAAGGCGCGCAGCATGCCGCCGAACTTGG
>JAQBZY010000008.1 GCA_027620395.1 Pseudomonadota bacterium | reverse complement strand
CATCGACACCTTCCAATCGTTCCTCGGCGATGTCATGGAGAAGGGCGTCGTTCACGCCAAGGACACCGTCAATTTCATCGGCAATCGCATCGGTTGCTTTTGGATGTTGATGGGATTGCACGCGGCGGCGGAAGCGCGGGCCAAGGGGCTCACGCAGGAACGGATCGACGCCCTGATGTCGGCGCCGATGGGGCTGCCGCCGACTGGGTTATTTGGGCTGATCGATTTGATCGGCTTGGACGTCATGGATTTCGTCGGCAAGAACTTGGCCATCAATCTTCCGGCGGGCGATATCGGCGCCGAATTCACGGCATTCCCGAAACCGGAAATGGACATGCTGATCCGCGGCCAGCTCGGCCGCAAATCCGGCGGCGGTTTCTACCGGCTGGTCAAACTTGCTGACGGCAACCGCAAGAAGGAAATCTTCGATCTCGACCGGAGCGATTGGCGTGATGCCCAGGAAGTCGTCGCGGATGTCGGTCTCGATGTATTATTTTCAAACAACGCCGATGGCGCCTTCGCTTGGACGATCATGGGCGGCACGCTGGCCTATGCCGCGTCGCTGATCCCGGAAATTTCCGATGACGTGGTCAATGTGGATCGGGCCATGCGCTGGGGTTTCGCTTGGTCGAAGGGGCCGTTCGAGATGTTGGACGCCTTGGGGCCTAGGAAGTTCTTGGCCAAGTATCGCCAGACGCACGGTCAGACGCCGGCGATGCTGGCGGTCCTGGAAAAGGCCGGCGCCGAGACGTTTTACCGCGCCCGGGGCAAGGAGTTCCTTGGCCTGGACGGCAAATACCATTCGGTGCCGGCGGAATAGCGAAGCTCAGTCAGCGGCGGCTTTTTCCGCCAGCACCTGCTCGAAGGTCTGGACGAAGGTCTCAGGTGCCTGGGCGCCGGAAATGCCGTACTTGCCGTCGATGACGAAATACGGCACGCCTTCGATGCCGAGCCGGCGGGCCTCCTCGTCAGCCTGGATCACGTCGTCGCGGTCCTGATTGGACTCAAGATAGGTCCGAACAGCATCTGTATCCATGCCGGCGGCCGTGGCGACATCGATCAGGACATTCAAGTCGCTGATGTCACGGCCTTCGAAAAAGAAGGCGGCGAACAATCCCTCGACCACATCGTTGATCTTGCCCTTGCTGCCGGCCAAGACGATCAGCCGGTGCGCATCGACGGTGTTCGGCGAACGCTTGATCAGATCGAATCGGAAATCGAGCCCTTCGGTCTGGCCGACGCCGGAAACCCGCTCGTAGACAGCGGCCGCGCGCTCCTTGGAGCCAAACTTGGCGGCCGTGAACTCGGCCCGGTCGGCGCCTTCCTTGGGCATCTGCGGGTGCAACTGGAACGGCCGCCAGGATATCGTCAGGCCTTCGATGGGCCGGCTGGCCAGGGCCTTTTCCAGGCGCCGCTTGCCGATCAGGCACCATGGGCAGACGGGATCGGAGAAAATATCGATGTGCATGGCGGGTCCTCGAATTTAGTCGATACCGTAAGATGATGCGTTGGGCGGTTATTTCAAGATGTTTTACGTCGCGGCATCCTTCGAGACGCTCGCATGGCTCGCTCCTCAGGATGAGGGCATGGCGGAAAGTTTTTGCTGCACCCTTGACCTCATCTTTCGAGACGCTCGCACGGCTCGCTCCTCAGGATGAGAAGATGGTGGAAGTTTGCAGCACCCTTGACCTCATCCTGAGGAGGCGCGGAGCGCCGTCTCGAAGGGTGAGGAAGCGCGGAGCGCCGTAACGAAGGGGGAGGCGGTGCTATCTTTCAAGCGCGCGCGGATTGCTTTCGGCCAGCGTCGTCTCGAGCGCGATGATCAACTCGGCGTGGATATCGGGTGTGAGCGCCGCCTTGCCGTTCCGAATGCGCTCCGCCAAGCCGCGCCTGACTTCTTGACCGGCCGTCGGATCGAGCCCGAGCCCGGAGATTTGCCGGCCGACGATGGCCATTGCGTTGGCCGCCATCAGCGCCTTGTACTTGGCCTCGCCATCCAAAGATTTGGCGAGATCGTTCCTGATCACGTCCCGAGCCATATCCAGGAGCTGGGCTAGCGACGGTGCCGGCCGTTCGATCGTTCGAAGCTCGCCGGCATCGACGCCGATCAGATTGCCCTCGGGCGCCGTCATGCGAAGGATTTCCAGCTCCAATTCCGGCACGATATGCGCTGTCAGGGCGAGTTCCAGATTGCGCTCGCCGCCGCTGACGAAACGGTCGGCCTGCTGCAACGCGATCACCGCCCAGCGCAGGTGCGCCATCACCTGCCAATAGGGTATGGCGGCGCGCTCGACCGGCTTCTTGCTGACTTCCTCGTAACCGGCGAGAAAAGCGTCGAGCGTGCCTGCGCCGCCGGCTTCCCGGTCGATGCCGCCGAAGCGCCAGCACTTGGCGGTGAACCAGCCGATGTCTTCCATCGGGTCCGACCAGCCGGCGAATTCCCAATCGAGGATTGCCGTCAGTTTGCCGTCCTCGACCAGATAGTTGCCGGTCCGGAAATCGCGATGGCAGAAGGCGACGGATTGAGTCGCCGGAGCGTTCTCCCGAAGCCACGCCATCGCCCATTCGAGCGCCGGATGCGCGTCCGGCAGTTTGTCCAAGTGATGGCGGTAGTCGGCGAGGCTGGCGTCGGCCGGTGTCGCCGTCGGCTTGCCGAGAAACTCCAGTTTCTCGGCGCCGGAAATCGCGTGGATGCGGGCGAGATTGCGGCCTAAATCGGCGACCAGATCCTCGTTCGGCGGCCCCTTGGTCAGCGGCTGGCGCAGCGACGCACCGGGGATGTGATGCATCATGAAAAACGGAGTCCCGAGGACCGATGTATCCTCGCAGAGCACGCAGGGCGTCGGCGCCAGGACGCTTGATTTGTGAGCGAGCTTCAGTATCCGAAACTCCGCTGCCCGGCCGTGGCTGACGGCGACACCGGAGGGCGCGTCCTTCCTCAGCACCAGATCGTGATGGCCCTCCCACGTACCGCCCGTGACATCCAATTGGACGCGCCAGTTCTCCTGAATGGCGCCGCCCGAAAGCCGCGCCATGCCCTCGATCTTGACGGCCCCGCCGGCCTCCTTGGAAAGCCAGGCTTCCAGACGTTTGGTGGTGTCGGCGTCCATCAGGCGTCCGTCGCTCCCCAACTCCAGAAATTGAGGCCGTTGTCGCGGAGCTGTCCGGCCAGCACCATCTTGTGGACTTCCGACGCGCCATCGACTAGGCGCGCCTGGCGGGCATAGCGGTAAATCCATTCAAGCACGGTGTCCTTGGAATATCCCTTGGCGCCGCAAAGTTGGATCGCGGTGTCGACGGCCTTTTGCAGCGCATCGGCGACCACCACCTTGGCCATCGAGACTTCTTTGCGGCCGCGCGAGCCTTGATCCAAGGCCCAGGCGGCGCGCATGGTCAAAAGCCGACCGATCTCGATCCCGAGGGCTGAGTCGCCCAAAAGCATCTGCACGCTTTCCTTGTCGGCCAAGGTCTCACCGAAGGCCTTGCGCTCGGCGATGTAATCGTTGGCGATTTCGAGCGAGCGCTTGGCCAGGCCGGTCCAACGCATGCAGTGCGTCAGCCTGGCGGTGGCCAAGCGGATCTGCACGCATTTCATGCCTTCACCGACGCCCATCAGCCGGTTCTCATCGGGAATCTCGAGGCCGTCGAAGGTGAGCTCGCAATGGCCGCCGTGCTCTTCCGGCCCCATGACCGGAATCCGCCGCTCGATCTTCCAGCCCGGCTGATCCTTGTGATACAGGAACGCGGTCAGGTTGCGGCGGTTGTCGTCGGAGGTGCGGGCCAACAAGATGAAGTGGCTGGCCGCCTCGGCGCCAGTGATGAACCACTTGCGACCGTGCACGACCCACTTGCCGCCTTTCTTTTCGGCCCGGGTCAGCATCATGCCGGCCGGATCGGAACCGGCCCCGGGGGCCGGCTCGGTCATGACGATGGCGGACCGGACCTCGCCGTCGACGATCGGTTGCAGCCATTTATCTTTTTGCGCCTCGGTGGCGACGCGGTTAAGCACGACCATATTGCCGTCGTCGGGAGCGGCGGCGTTGAATGCCGCCGGCCCGAAGATCGAACGGTTCATCTCCTCGTAACAAGCGGCCATGCCGACAGTCGAGAAACCACGGCCGCCGCGCGCCTTCGGCATCGACAGCGCCCACAGCCCTTTGGCCTTGGCCTCGGCCCGGACGGCATCGAGCACATCCAAGCGGATGTTCTCGTGCGCGTCGTAGTTCTTCTGGTCCGCCTCAAGCGGAATGATCCGAGCATCGACAAAGGCGCGGATCGCCTGGCGGGTTTCCTCAATCTCGGTGGGTAGCGTGAAATCCATGGCGACCTCTCTATCGGCACCGGGTAGCGGGTTCAGAGCACAGTATCAAGGCTTCTCCGCCGGCCCGACGCCGCCGAAGGTGCCGGTGGCGGCTTCCCGAAACGGCCAGGCGCCGCCATGCACGGCGCGGAGGAATTCGGCGATCTCGGCATTAAACCGTCCCGGTTCCTCAAGATTCATCAGGTGCCCGCACTTCGGGAACATCACCAACCCAGCGGCGGGCATGATCCGTTTTAGCCAGACGTTGATGTCGATGCAGGCTTCGTCCTCGTCGCCGACCATTAAAAGCGTCGGCACCTTGCAGGCCTTGAATTCGGCCTCGAACCCCATCAACGAGGGCCGCTCGGCCTGTACGCGGGCCAGCGTCATGGCGGCCCCCATGGCCGGCCGACCGGCCATCAGATCGCGGAACTCGGCCCAGCCGCGCGGATCCTTACGGCGGAGCTGGGTGCGGGTTGGGCCGTTGGCGAAATCGTCGGCGGGGATTTTCCCTTCCTTCAATATTCGCGCCGAAAGCTTCTTGGCCTCGCCGGAAAAGGTCGCTTGTTGGATGGTCCAGGATCCGGAACCGCCCGACGCCGCGACGGCGGCGATGACCCGTTTCGGATGTTCCATGGCGATCCGGAGCGCCGTGTATGCGCCCATGGAAAGGCCAATGACGACGGCGCGCTCGATTTTCAGATGGTCGAGCACGGCCACGGCATCGGCAATGGCGATGTCCTGGCCATAGTCGGATTCATTTGCCGGCACGTCGGAGGGTGGATAGCCGCGGCCGGCGGTGACGATGCAGCGGTGATCCCTGGTGAAATGCCGGACCTGCTGCTCCCAACTTCGATGATCGCCGGCGAACTCATGCAGAAACAGGATCGGCATGCCGGTGCCGGTTTCTTCGAAGTAAAGCTTCACTCCGTTCCGTGCAGTCATCGGCATGTGCGTTCGCTCCAATTTTAGATCAAAGGCTGCTGACCAAGTGTCCGCCGTCGACTGGGATGACGGCGCCGGTCATGTAGACGGACGCATCCGAAACCAACAACAGCATCGGGCCGTCGAGATCGCTCATTTGGCCGACCCGGCGCATCGGAATCCGCTTGATCATCGCCTGGCCGACGTCGGACGCCAGAAATTCCTGATTGATGTCGGTCGCGATGTAACCGGGCGCAATGGCATTGACGCGAATATTATAACGCGCCAGTTCGAGCGCCATGACTTTGGTCATTTGCACGATGCCGGCCTTGGAGATTGCATACGGCGCGACGCCCGGCGAGACCCGCAAACCGAGGATCGAAGCGGTGTTGACGATCACCCCGCCGCCGGCATCGCGCATCCGCTTGGCGGTTTCCTGGGCCGCGATCCAGGCGCCTTGCAGGTTTGTGTCGATGACACGCCGCCAATCCTCATCGGTGACATCGAGCGCATTGGCGCCGGAGGCGACGCCGGCATTGTTGACCAGAATACTGGGGGGTCCGACTTCGCGGAGAATTTCATCCAAAGCCGCGACGACGCTGACGCGCTCGGTGACATCCATGCCGACGGCAAAAGCCTTGCCGCCCCCGGCATCGATTTCGTGGGCGAGATCGGCGAGCCGGTCACGGCGGCGGGCGGCGATGCAAACCCGGGCGCCGTTGCTGGCCAGTAACTTGGCGATATGTGCGCCGATGCCGCTCGACGCTCCGGTAACGAGGGCAATTTTGCCCGTGAGCGGCGCTGGTTCGGTCATTTCTTCGTTAGCTCCTTGGCCTGTTCGCGCAGCACGAATTTTTGAATTTTGCCGGTTGACGTTTTCGGAAGCGGCCCGAACACGACCCGTGCCGGCGCCTTGTAACGCGCGATCCGGTCCTTGCACCAATCGATCAGATCCTTACCAGACAGCATTCCCTCGGCAGCGGCAATGGGAGTGACGAAGGCGCAAGGCACCTCGCCCCATTTATCGTCAGGCATGGCGACGACGGCGCATTCCATGACGCCGGGATGCCGATACAGGCATTCCTCGATTTCCAATGAGGAAATGTTTTCGCCGCCGGATATGATGATATCCTTCGAGCGGTCCTTGATTTCCAGATAACCGTCGGCGTGCTGCACCGCCAGATCGCCAGTGTGAAACCAGCCGCCGCGGAACGCCGCCTCGGTTGCTTTTGGATTCTTCAGATAGCCCTTCATGACGGTGTTCGATTTGAGCATGATCTCGCCGATGGTCTCGCCGTCGTCCGGCACCGGTTGCATGGTTTCGGGATCTCTGACCGACTGGTCATAGAGCGTCGGATAGCGCACGCCTTGGCGCGACATCTTGAGCGCCTTGGCGTCAATATCGAGGCCATCCCATTCGTCTTGCCATGCGCACACTGTCGAGGGGCCGTAGGATTCGGTCAGGCCATACAAATGCGTGACGTTGAATCCCATGGCGCCCATCTTGGCGATCACCGCGCTCGGCGGCGCGGCGCCACCGGTGGCGACCTCGATCCGATGCTCGAACTTGCGCTTCACGCTATCGGGCGCATGCACCAACATGTTCAAGACGATCGGCGCGCCGCACATATGCGTCACGCCATGCTCGGCGATCAGCGGGAAGATCAGCCCCGGATCGATTTTCCGGAGGCACACATGGGTGCCGCCGACAGACGTCACCGCCCACGGATAGCTCCAACCGTTGCAGTGAAACATCGGCAGCGTCCACAAATAGACGCTCTCCCGTCCCAAGCGGAATACCAAGGCATTGCCGAGCGCATTCAGAAAGGCACCCCGGTGATGATAGACGACGCCCTTCGGATTGCCGGTGGTGCCGGAAGTGTAGTTAAGACAGATCGCCTGCCATTCGTCCTCGGGCGGTTGCCATTCGAAATCCGGATCACCGCTTTCGAGAAATGTTTCGTAGGTCATGTCGCCGATCAGTCGGCCGCCTTCGGCCAGCGGATCATCGACATCGATCACCGTGATATCGGTGTCGCCGTGAATGGCCAAGGCGTCGGAAATCACGCCCGAAAATTCCCGATCGGTGATCAGAACCTTGGTTTCGGCATGGCCGAGAATGAAGGCAATGGTGTCGGCGTCGAGCCGGTAATTCAGGGAATTCAGAACCGCGCCCGACATCGGCACGCCGTAGTGTGCCTCCAGCATCGCCGGCGCGTTCGGCGACATGATCGAGACCGTGTCGCCCTTGCCGATGCCGAGTTTCATCAGCGCCGTCGCCAGGCGCTTGCAGCGCTGATCGACGGCGCGCCACGTCGAGCGGTAAGGCCCGTGAATGACCGCCGTCCGGTCCGGATAGACGCGGGCCGCCCAATCGAGAAACGACAGTGGCGTCAACGGCTGGTAGTTGGCCGCCGTCTTATCGAGGCCGGTCTCGTAAATCGGCGTGGATGGCAGCTTTTTGGCCACTCCGGTTCCTCCCCATATGTTCTTCAAGGAAAATTAGCACCGCATCGACCCAGGAAAAAGGGCTTGGACTTGGCCCCCAATGGACAATCGACCGGCGTCGTGATTAAGTCCAGGAGCAAGGAATTTCCGGATGAACGATACTTTCAAAGTCGGTTTGGTCCAAAATTGCGCCAGCGCCGACATGGCGAAAACTCTGGCTCGGGCCCGCGAGTTGGCGACGGACGCGGTTGCCGGCGGCGCCCGGCTGATTGTGCTGCCGGAGTTCTTTTCCTGCTACGGCGTCGACGACAAGGGCATCCACACCGACCCCAGGTCTGAAGCCGCGCATCCGGGATTGGCCATGTTCCGAACCTTCGCCCGCGACAACGGCGTTTGGACCGTGCTGGGTTCCCTGACCGTGCCGGCGCCGGACGGGCGGTCCTATAACCGGCAATTTGTCATCGACGCCGCCGGCGATGTGCAAGCAACCTACGACAAAATTCATCTGTTCGACGTCAATCTCGGCGACGACGACCGCTACCGGGAATCGGCCAGCCTCTGCCCTGGCGAACGGGCGGTGCTGACGGAAACGCCATGGGGGCCGATGGGGCTCTCGATCTGCTATGATGTCAGGTTTCCGCACCTCTACCGCGATCTGGCCAAGGCTGGGGCCAGTTTCCTGACCTGTCCGGCCGCCTTCACGCATAAAAGCGGTCAGGCGCACTGGCACATCCTGTTGCGGGCCCGCGCCATCGAGACCGGTTGCTTCGTATTTGCCACCTGCCAATCGGGCACTCACGGCAAGGCCCGCACCTATGGACATTCCTTGGTCGTCGGGCCCTGGGGCGATATCCTGGCCGAGGGTCCGGAGGATCAAGAAGCCATCGTGCTGGCCGATATCGATCCGGCCGAAGTCGGCAAGGCGCGGGGCCGGATTCCGTCGCTCAAGCACGACCGGCCTTATGAAATCATCGGCAGCGGGATTATTGAACGGGCGGCGGAGTAGCGGCATGGAAATTTTTAAATTCACGGCGGGAACGACGCCGCTTCTGGTCAGCGTGCCGCATGCCGGCACGCACATTCCGGAAAAATTGAAGGCGCGGATGTCGGCGGTCGCCGACGAATTGCCGGACACCGATTGGAACGTCGATAGGCTTTACGATTTCGCGCCGGCCATGGGGGCGGCGATGCTGATCGCGACGCACAGCCGCTTCGTCGTCGATTTGAACCGGCCGCCGGACGATGCAAAGCTTTATCCGGGCCAGGATTCAGAGGGACTTTGCCCCTTGGCGACGGGGCGCAAGGATCCGATTTACAAACCCGGCGAGGAGCCGAGCCAGGACGAGGTCGGCAAGCGTTGCGAGACCTATTGGCAGCCCTTCCACGGCAAACTCAAGGAAACCCTCGACGAGATCAGGGCCAAGCATGGCTACGCGCTTTTGTGGGATGCGCACTCGATCAAGAGCCGGCTGCCCAGGTATTTCAACGGCAAGCTCTGGGATCTCAATTTCGGCACCAACCACGGCAAGACCTGCGCGCCGGCCTTGGAATCCCGGATCAAGGAAGTGGCGGTCGGACTGGTCGGCTACACCCACGTCTTGAACGGCCGCTACGTCGGCGGCTACATCACACGGCACTATGGCGATCCGGCAAATGGCGTCCACGCCATGCAGCTAGAACAAAGCTGGGCCACCTACATGGACGAGGAGCCGCCGTATCTTTACAACATCGATCTCGCTAGGCGGGTGCGGCCGGTGTTGCAACGGTTTCTCAGAACCATGTTGAATTTCAACCCTGCCGACGGGGCGCTCGCCGATTTGGCCTTGGCGCACGACGAGGGCTAGGCGGTCACTTCAGACCTCATCCTAGGCGTTCCGCCCGCTTCGCGCACGAGACTCGGCGCTGCCGCTTCTCAGGATGGGGAAAGCACGAAACCCTCATCGTGAGGAGGCGCGAAGCGACGTCTCGAAGGATGATGGCGGCGGGGTTCAGCACCTGCCGCCGGCGACCGGGAGCACGGTGCCGGTGACGTAGGTGGCGTCGTCCGAACATAGCCAGTAAACACCAGCCGCGACTTCGTCGACGGTGCCGATCCGGCCCAATGGCACCTCGTGCTTGTAGGCATCGAACCGGGCCGCGATGCCGCCGGCCCTGGCCATGTCAGTCAGGGTGTAGCCGGGCGCCACGGCGTTAACGCGGATTCCCTCGGCGCCGACTTCCCGCGCCAGGCCATTGGTCAGTACATCGATGGCGCCCTTGAGGGCCGCGTAGTCGATCCATTGATTGGGTCCGCCGGCCAGCGTCGCCGTCGACGACAGATTGACGATGGCGCCGCCCTTACCTTCGCCTGGGCCGCCCGCCGCCGTCGACATCCGCTTGACGGCTTCCCGGCACATCAGCGCCGTGCCAATGAAATTGACCCGGGCGACTTTCTCAAGGGTTGCCGCCGTCACTTCCGAAAGCCGCCGCTTAGGCCCGGTGATGCCGGCGTTGTTGACCAGTGCATCGAGCCGCACGCCTTCCCTATCGAGGGTGGCGAACAGGGCCAGGATATCGGCCTCGGCGCCGACATCGCAGCGGGCCGCCCGGGCACCGGTTTCGGCGGCGACTGTGTCGGCGGCGGCTTGGTTCGAGACATAGGTGAAGATCACCCGCCAGCCCTCGGCGGCGAACCGCCGGACGATACCAGCGCCAATGCCGCGCGAGCCGCCAGTGATGAGGACGGTTTTAGGTTCCGCCATCCGCTCAGCGCATCACGAATGGATTGGGCGTGTCGGTCGCGTAGCTGATCCAGATGGACTTGGTTTGCATGTATTCTCGGATCGCGTCCTGGCCGTTCTCGCGGCCGACGCCGGAATCCTTGTAGCCACCGAACGGCGACATGTAGCTGACCGCGCGGTAGGTGTTGACCCAGACCGAGCCGGCGCGGATTTTTTCCGAGACAGTCAGCGCGCGGCGGATCGATTGCGTCCAGATACCGGCGGCCAAGCCAAACGCGACGTCGTTGCCGAGATGGATCGCTTCTTCCTCGTCCTCGAACGGGATGATCGACAGCACCGGGCCAAAAACCTCCTCTTGGGCAATCCGCATCCTGTTGTTGACGCCGGCAAAAATCGTCGGCTCGACGAACCAGCCGCTGCCGCATTCCGGGCGCGTCGCCTTGGCGCCGCCCAACAGGCACTCGGCACCTTCGCCCTTGGCGATGTCGATGTAGCCGAGGATTTTGTCGTGCTGCTGCAAAGTCGTCACTGGACCGACCTGGGTATCTGGCAACATCGGATCGCCCATTTTGGCGGTCTTGGCGAAGGCGACCAGCTTGTCGACGAATTCATCGTGGATCGAGCGCTGCACCAACAACCGCGATCCAGCGATGCAGGTCTGGCCGGTGGCGGCGAAAATGCCGGAAATGGCGCCCTTGACGGCGTTGTCGATGATGCAGTCGTCAAAGACGATGTTCGGCGACTTGCCGCCAAGCTCCAGGCTGACCTTCTTCAAAAGCTTGGCGCCGGTGGCATAAACCAGCCGGCCGGTTTCGGGGCCGCCGGTGAAGGTGATCTTGGCGACGTCGGGATGCGAGGTCAGCGCGGCGCCGGCATCACGGCCGAAGCCGGTGACGATGTTGACGACACCGGGTGGGAAGCCGGCTTTTTCGAACAACCGACCGAACTCCAACGACGATGCCGAGGTGAATTCGGACGGCTTCAGGACCACGGTGTTGCCGGCGGCCAACGCTGGCGCCAGTTTCCAGCCGGCGAGCATCAAGGGCGAGTTCCAGGGCGTGATCGCGGCGATGACGCCCAAGGGTTCGTGCCGGGTGAAATTGAAGTGTTCGGGCTTGTCGATCGGAATGACTGAGCCCTCGATCTTGTCGGCCAAACCGCCGAAATAATAATACCACTGCGGCGTATACCTGAGTTGCAATCCCATCTCGGCGATCAGCTTGCCGTTGTCGCGGACTTCCGTGGCGGCCAGAGCGTCGGCGTTCTCGGCGATCAGATCGCCGAGTTTCCTGAGCAGGTGACCCCGCTGCGTCGCCGTCATCTTGGACCACTGGCCGGATTCAAACGCCGCCTTGGCGGCCTTGACGGCCCGGTCGATGTCCTCGGCGCCGCCTTCCGGGATCAGCGCCCAGGCCTTGCCGGTATAGGGGTTCATGGATTCGAAATGCTTGCCGCTGGCGGCATCGACCCACTCGCCGCCGATCAGCATTTTATATTTTTGCAGATTGCTCATCCCACGTTGTCCGTTTTTCCGTTATTCCGCCGCCGCCTGCGCTTCCGTCAATTCGTCGATCAGGACGCAGGTCTTGGAAATGATCCGCCATTCGCCCGATAGCTTCAGCAGCGACAGATAATCGACGAAGTCGCGGGTTCCGACCAGAACCTCGACCTTGACCATGACAGTATCCGGCCCAGCCTCGTCGATGGAAACGATCCTTTCCTGACGCTTGCAACCGCGCGTTTTCGGCGACGGCCGACTCTCGATGACTTTCTTGAACGCGTCCATGGGCCAATCGACGAACCCGCCGTTCAAGTTGGCGGCATATAGATGCGCATTCGGATGAAACACCTGGCCCATCAGGAGATTGGTGTCGCCGGTATAAAGCGCGTCGAAATAATTGCCGATGCAGGCCTCGATGGCTTTGAGGTCGGTTGCGTTCATGGCGTCCTCCATTGCGGCCGAATAGGCCGAAAATTCTAAAGCAACGCCGCCGCACCAAGCAAATCGACTCGAAACCGGTTCTTCAGCTCGACCCCGTCCTTGGTCGGCAGGATAAACGGCAGCGGCTCGGCCCGGACCTTGATGACCCGGAAAATCGGGCCGTCGGCGTTGAGAATGGTCTCCAACTCGGCGGCGAGTGTCTTGTCGTCGGCGATCACCGATGCGTTGGCGATCCCCAGGCCCTTGGCGGTCAATGAAAGATCGGCGACGGAGGCGGTGTGGGTTTCCTGCATGCCGGTCTCGCCGTAGCGCTCGTTGTCGAAAACGCAGATGGCCAAGTTCCTCGGCGCCTTGACGGCGACAGTGGCGAGCGAGCCGATGCCCATCAGCATTTCACCGTCGCCGGTGGCGACCAGAACACGCTTGCTTGGTTGCGCCAAGGCCAGCCCCAGGCCCATCGGAACGGCGCCGCCCATGGCGCCCCACAGCGGGAAAATGCGAGGGCCGTCGCCGGCGGCGGAGAAGTCCCAATTGGTCG
>JAQBZY010000007.1 GCA_027620395.1 Pseudomonadota bacterium | reverse complement strand
TCGACCTTATCCGCAGGCTGGATGTCGATATTATGGCGCCGCACGCCGGCCCTTGCCTGCGCGACCGTGACGTGCCGCATTTTCTCGATTGGTTTGAACAGCTGGATGTCGGGGCGCTTGCCGGCGAAGCCGAAAATTTACCAAGCCCATCGCGTGCTGCCCCGCTTTCGCCGACCCCGGCGCCGCAACCGGCCGCTCCGGCGGGCGCCGCCCCCGACCCCTACGATCAGGTTGAGCGTCCCGACGCCAGACCAGCCGACGATCTGGCCAGCGCCGGCATCGATCGCGCCGTCGCGCCGCCGCATTGGGATGAAAGCGACGAGGACGAGGATGTCGCGCGCCTAGTCGATGCCTTCGACGAAGACGATGCGACCGACATTGGCGAGCTGAAGCCTCTTGATGGCGACGAAGACGACGACCTCGAAGAGGAATATGACGATGCCGACTTCGAAATCGTTTATGTCGACGAGGATGGTAACGAGATATCCCTCGACGATCTGGCCGAGGGAGAAGAGCTTGAGATCGAAGGCGAAGTCTTCGACGATTTTGACGAGCAGCGGATTGAGTTTCCACCAGACCGCAAATTTCGCCTGATCACACGAAGCGATTTCGACGGTCTGGTGTGCGCGGTGCTGCTCGAAGAACTCGACATGATCGACGACATTCTCTTCGTGCATCCCAATCAAATGCAGGAAGGCGAGGTCAAGGTCTCCGATCACGACATCTCGACCAACCTACCCTACGCGTCCGGCGTTTTCGCTGCCTTCGACCATCATCTGAGCGAGATCACTCGGCTCGGCACGCACTACGCCAACCACATCATCGATCCTTTGGCGCCGTCGGCGGCGCGGGTCGTCTATAATTACTTCGGCGGCAAGAAGCGATTCCCGACGGTTTCCGAGGCAATGATGGACGCTGTCGACAAGGGCGATTCGGCGCAGTTCAATATCGACGAGGTTTTGAATGCCGAGGGTTGGCCGCTTTTGAATTTCGTCATGGATTCCCGGACCGGGCTTGGCCGCTACCGTGGGTTCCGGGTGCCCAACTATGAACTGATGGTGTCGTTGATCGATTACTGCCGGCGTTACGACGATATCGATGAAATTCTCGAGCATCCGGACGTCAAGGAGCGAGTCGATCTTTACCGCGAACATCAAGAGCCGGCGAAGGAACAAATTCTCCGCTGTTCGACCGTATTCAAAAATCTGGTTATCCTCGATTACCGCGAGGAAGAACACATTTATGTCGTCAACCGGTTCATGGTCTACGCGCTGAATCCAGATTGCAATATTTCGATCCACGTGATGTGGGGCCGGGCGCAACAGAACACGGTCTTTGCTTGCGGCAAATCTATCTTCAACCGCACGTCGCCGACCAACATCGGCGATCTGATGCTGACCTATGGCGGCGGCGGTCACATGAACGCCGGCACCTGTCAGGTCGACAACGCGCTATCCGATATCGTTCTGGAAGCGTTGATCAAGCGCATCAATGAGGACGGCTGAGCGCCTAGGCAAGCAACGCCCCGAAAGCGATCAGCAACCCGACATCGCGGTTCGATTTGAACCGCTCAAGACAATTATCCGGATCATCGATCCGAAGTGTCGCCACTTGCCAAGCGAGCATCGGCGCCGACAGGATCAAACATAGGAAATACGGCCACCCCGCCGCGGCCGACGCGCCGGCTATGATCAGAAAAATCAGGGCGGCGGCGTAGAACGCCGCGATGGCCGGCCTAGTGGCGCGGCCAAGGCGGATCGCCGATGATTTGACGCCGACCAGAATATCATCGTCCTTATCCTGATGCGCGTAGATGGTGTCGTAGCCGAGTGTCCAGAAGATGCCGCCGGCATAGAGCCAGAATGCGGCTCCTGACAGGTCCCCCGCGACTGCCGCCCACCCTAGAAGCGCGCCCCAATTGAAGGTGAGACCTAAAAATGCCTGCGGCCAATGGGTGAACCGTTTCATCAACGGATAGGCGGCGATCAATGCCAGCGAGACGGCGCCAATTCCGATCGCGAAGCCGTTGAACTGTAGCAGAACGGCGAGACCAATAAGCAACTGGGCGGCTAGAAATAAAAATGCATTCCGAGCGGAAACTTCACCGCTAGCGACCGGCCGCTTGGCGGTGCGGGCGACCCGTGCGTCGATGTCGCGGTCCCAAAGATCGTTGATGGTGCAACCGGCGCCACGCATGGCCAGCGCACCGATGGCAAACAGCAATACCGTCGACGGGTCCGGCCGACCGCTGCTGGCCAGCCCGATCGACCACCAGCCGGGCAACAACAGCAACCAGGTGCCGATCGGCCGGTCGACGCGGGCCAGCTTGAGATACGGCCGGGCCCGGGCCGGCGCCCATCGGATCAGCCAGCTTTCGACGCGGATGTCGCTCGCTGCCTCAGGATCAAAACCGGATCTTTTCATGGCTTTCTTATATATGGCCCCGGACCAGGCGCAAAGTCCGGCCCACTGGACGGCGCCCGCTTGGGCGCGGATAATCCCGGCCGGAGGAACTCGCGATGTCCAGGCCAGCCGTCCGCCTTTTTGTCGATCACGCCCTGAATCCGGGCGGCGTTGTGACGCTCGACAAAGGGCGCAGCCATTATGTCTCGACTGTCATGCGGCTTGGCGATGGCGACGAGGTTTTGATTTTCAACGGCCGCGACGGCGAGTGGTCGGCCAATTTGGACGGCGGCGTCAAGGCGGCGCGGAAACTTTCCCTGCAAGCGTGCCGGCGACCGCAGCTAGCCGGCCCCGATGTCTGGCTGCTGTTCGCGCCCCTGAAAAAGGACCGCACCGACTACGCCGTCGAAAAGGCGACCGAACTCGGCGCGGCGCGAATTCTTCCGACGCTCACGGCGCGCACTCAAGGCAGCCGCATCAACCGCGAGCGGTTGCAGGCGACGGCCATCGAGGCGGCCGAGCAATCGGATCGGCTCGATGTCCCCGACATCGACGATGCCCGACCGCTGGCTGAGCGGTTGGCAAATTGGCCGGCCGGCCGGACCCTGATTTTTCTCGACGAAACCGGCGGTGGGCGGCCGCTCGCCGACGTTCTCAAGGACGTCACAGGTGGCCTCGCATTCCTGATCGGACCCGAGGGCGGGTTTCAGGCGGACGAGCTTGACGGCCTCCGCAATCTACCGTTTGCTGTCGCCGCCGATCTTGGGCCGCGCGTACTTCGTGCCGAGACCGCCGCCGCTGCCGCCTTGGCGGTCCGCCAAGCGATTTCGGACGGCACCTGAGCAACATCACGTAATCTTCGGAGAAAGCATGTCCGGTCCAGCTAAGAAAGACGATAGACTGATCGAGTCGAAACAAACATTGATCGACTACATGGCCGCCGGCTGTAAACCGCGAGAAAATTGGCGGATCGGCACCGAGCACGAAAAGTTCGCCTTTAGTCTGTCGGATTTACGGCCTCTCCCCTACGACGGCCCGAACGGCATCCGCGAGCTGCTGGCCAGGCTGGAACGGTTCGGCTGGAAACCGGTTAGCGAAGACGGCAACGTCATCGCGCTCACGTCCGAGAGCGGCGGCTCGGTATCCTTGGAGCCGGCCGGGCAGGTCGAGCTTTCCGGCGCCGCCGTCGAAACCATTCATCAGACCTGTGACGAGGTCAGCGAGCATCTGCACCAAGTCAAGGCTATCGCCCAGGAAATGGGGATCGGCTTTTTAGGTCTCGGTTACCGGCCGAAGTGGCCGGTCGATGGTGCGCCGTGGATGCCGAAAGGCCGTTACAAGATCATGCGTGAGTACATGCCGAAGCGGGGCGGACTCGGCCTCGATATGATGAAATCGACTTGCACGGTGCAGGTCAATCTCGACTTCTGCACGGAAGACATGATGATCGAGATGTTCCGCGTATCCTTGGCCCTGCAGCCAATCGCGACGGCTTTGTTCGCCAATTCGCCGTTCCGTGGCGGCAAGCCGAGCGGCTATCTGTCATATCGCGCGCACGTCTGGTCGGACGTCGATCCCGACCGCACTGGCATGCTGCCGTTCGTGTTCGAAGACGGCATGGGCTTCGAACGCTATATCGACTACGCGCTCGATGTGCCGATGTATTTGGTTTACCGGGACGGTAAGTACATCGATGCGTCCGGCCAATCGTTCAAGGATTTTCTGGCCGGCCGACTGCCGGCGCTGCCGGGCGAAAAGCCTGTGGTGTCGGATTGGGCCGACCATATCGCAACGATTTTCCCGGAGGTCCGCCTGAAGACCTTTCTCGAAATGCGCGGCGCCGACGGCGGCCCATGGAACCGGCTCTGTGCCTTGCCGGCGTTCTGGGTCGGACTTTTATATGACGACGACGCCAGACACGCCGCCTGGGACTTGGTCAAGGACTGGACCGTGGAAGAACGCGAGCAATTACGAATCGACGTCGCCAAGACGGCGCTCAAGACCCAATTCCGCAATACCACCGTGCAGAAAATCGCCTGCGAGGCGCTTTGCGTATCGCACCGCGGGCTTAGGAACCGGGCGCGGTTGGATAACGTCGGCATGGACGAAACGCATTTCTTGAAGCCGTTGTTCCAGATCGCGCAATCTGGCATGACGCCGGCCGAGGGTCTTCTCGCTGCATATGATCGGCAGTGGAACAAATCCGTCGATCCGGTGTTCACCGAGTACGCATACTAAACACGCCCCCTCACCTAGCCACTCTCCCGCAAGTAGGAGAGAGATGAGCCGCGCGCGATTTCGAAGTGAAGACCTCTCTCCGCCATGCAATGGGAGAGAGGCTAGGTGAGGGGGATCCGGGCCAGATGCCGAAGATCACCCCATCGCCGTGCCGCCGACAGTCAGGCCGTCGATCCGGAGCGTCGGCTGACCGACGCCGACCGGAACACCCTGGCCGTTCTTGCCACACGTCCCGATGCCGGGGTCGAGCTGCAGGTCGTTGCCGACCATCGTGACCTTGGTCAGCACGTCCGGGCCGGAGCCGATCAGCGTCGCACCCTTCACAGGCGTCGTCGCCTTGCCGTTCTCGATCCGGTACGCCTCGGTGCAAGTGAAGACAAACTTGCCGTTGGTGATGTCGACCTGACCGCCGCCGAACGAGGTTGCATATAGGCCCTTGTCGACCGAAGCGATGATCTCCTTGGGATCCTTGTCGCCCGGCAACATGTAGGTGTTGGTCATTCGGGGCATCGGCACGTGGGCGTAGCTTTGCCGGCGCCCGTTGCCGGTCGAACCCTCACCCATCAATCGCCCGTTCATGCGATCCTGCATGTAGCCCTTGAGGATTCCGTCCTCGATCAAGACCGTGCGGCTGCTCGGCGTGCCCTCGTCGTCGATGGTCAACGAGCCGCGCCGGTCATCGATGGTCCCGTCGTCGACGACGGTGACGCCAGCCGAGGCCACCCGCTGGCTCCGAAGCCCGGCGAAGGCCGAGGTTTTTTTCCGGTTGAAGTCGCCCTCGAGGCCATGCCCGATCGCCTCATGCAACAAAATGCCCGGCCAACCCGGACCCAAGACGACGACCATCTCGCCAGCCGGCGCCGGGGTCGCCTCCAGGTTCACCAACGCCTGGCGGAGCGCTTCGTCGGCGGCGTGCTTCCAGCATTCCGGCGCCATGTACTGTTCGTACGTGACGCGGCCACCGATGCCGTGCGAACCGGATTCCATGCGCCCGTCCTGTTCGACGACGACACTGACGTTGAGCCGGACCAAGGGCCGGATATCGCCGACCCGCTCGCCACCTAAGCGGATGATCTGCACCGCCTGCCAGGAGCCCAAAATTGACGCCGACACTTGTTTGACGCGCGGATCGCGGGCCCGGGCGTAGGCGTCGATCTCGGCCAAAAGCCCGACCTTGTCGGCGAACGGAAGCTGCGACAACGGATTGTCGTCGCCATATAGCGATCGGTTGGTGCCGGCGAGCGGAACCGCGGTCGCACCCGAATGTCCGGCGGTGACGGCGCCAACGGTTTCGGCGGCACGGCGGAGCGCGGCCTCGGAAAGCTCGGACGCGTGCGCATAACCGGTCGCCTCGTCGGCGACGGCGCGGAGTCCGAACCCCTGCGCGGTGTCGAAGCTTGCCCCCTTGACCCGGCCATCGTCGAAAACGACGCTTTCCGATTGGCGGTATTCAAGATAGAGCTCGCCGTCGTCGGCGGCAGCCAGGGCATCGTCGACGATCCCCTCGACGCGGCTTCGTTCAAAACCGGTTCCGTCGAAGAACAAGCGGTCGGTGGCGGCAAGATCGGTCATTGGCACATCCGGGGCTATCGGGTAAAGACTGCGGCATTGGTTGCCGCTCCTGTCACTAATATAGGGGCTCGAACGGAGAAAAACGAGCATGCCGACGTTCAGCGAACATCCGCTTCGCCAAATGCTGACGGCCGAGATGCATTCCCGTCCACACACTGCCATTTCGGCGCCGGCGCAAATCTCGCATATCGCCGCCGTTACCGGCGAGGAGGCCGCCAGCCGGGATATCGCTCACATTCAAACCCTTTGCCAGGCCTTTAAGATTTCGGCCCCGGCCGCCCATGCATCGCAGTTCGATGCCGATTTCGGCCCGTTTCGGCTCAAATGGGAGCGGCACACGGAATTCTCGACTTATACGCTGATCGCCGAGGGGCCGTTCGAGCGGCCGTTCAAGGAAACGCCGGCGGCGGCGGTACCGGCCGACTGGTTGGCGGCGATCCCCGGCCAGGTGCTGACCGCGTTGCATGTGGTGGTCGAAAGCCGGGACATGCCGGCCCGCGAGGGTGCCGATTTGGCCGCCGCCTTCGACAACAATCAGACTGTCGGCGGTTATATCGTCGACCACCGAGCTTTCATCTGGACCGACTACCGGACCCATTCCGACAGTTTTCTCAGATGTCTGATCCGTGACATCGACTTATCGCCGGCGTCACTCGGCCGCCTCGTGCAGCGGGTCGCCGAGCTCGAGACCTACCGGATGATGGCGCTGCTTTCCCTACCGCCAGCCCGGGCGGCCCGGCCTAAAATTGCCGAACTTGAACAGCGATTGAGCGGCGTCCTGCAGGAACTTGCCGCCGGCAATGCCGCCGACGACGAGCGAGCGATGCTGTCCAGGCTTTCCATCGTCGCCGCCGAAACCGAGCGGATCTCGGCCTCACTCAATTACCGCTTCAGCGCGTCGCGGGCTTATCAGGAATTGGTCCGCCAACGGGCTCAGTCGCTCCGGCTCGAACGCCAACCGGGCCTGCAGCCGATGACAGAGTACGTGTTCACCCGGTTCGAGCCGGCGGTCGAAACCATGGATAATCTGGCGAGGCGAATTTAAACCTTGAGCCGCCGGGTCGCGCGGGCCAGCGATCTGCTCAGGACCCGGGTCGATGTCGCATTGGAAGCGCAGAATCGGGATTTGTTGCAAAGCATGAACCGGCGAGCGCAGGTGCAACTTCGCCTGCAACAGACCGTCGAGGGGCTTTCCGTCGTGGCCATCAGTTATTACATGCTGGGACTCGCCGGCTACCTGATCAAGGGGCTTAAGTCGGCGCACCGATTGCCGGTTTCCGAGGACATCGCCTTGGCAATTGCGTTGGTGCCGGTGGTCGCTGTGGTTTGGTTCGCGGTTCGCGCACTCCGGCGCACCATGGTCAACGACCGTAAGCCCTTCGACGGCTAAGCTTGAAGCTTCTTGAAGCTTCATGAACCTTCGAACTTGACGCAAGCCACCGGCGGCAACCGCATCTCTGGCGCGGTCCAGCTCTCACCGGCATCGTCCGATATCCAAAGTCCGCCGCTGGTCGAGCCGATGGCAAGACCGTTGCCGGTTTCATCGACGCAAAGCGCGTGGCGATAAACCAGATCGTAAGCGTGCCGGCCGGGAAGCCCGTTGCTCAAGATATCGAAGCTCTTGCCACCGTCGCTGGTCCGCGAGACGACCATTTTACCCTCGACCGGATAGCGTTTTTCGTCCTTGATTGCCGGAGCAAACCACGCCGTCTTTGGGTCTTTCGGATGCGCCGCGACGGCGAAGCCGAAGGCCGACGGTTTCGCAGCCGGCAACGGCACGAACGATTCGCCGCCGTCTTCGGATCGGTAAATACCGCTGTGGTGCTGGCACCAGATAACCTTGGCGTTGGCCGGACATTGCGCCAGTTGATGGATATCCTGGGCGATCGGATCATCTTGCTGATCGGGCGGCATGTATTCGTTGTGAAAGCCTTGACCGATTTGGCGCCAGGATGTCCCGGCATCGCCAGACGTCCATACACCGGCGCACGAAACGCCGACCGTCACATGGCTGGGATCGGCAGGATCGACGAGAACCGTACTTAGACCAGGGTGTTCGCCGCCGGCGACGCCCATCCATTTCCGCCGATCCGGCATCCGCCAGAGCGGCTCGCACAGCGACCAAGTCTCGCCGTTGTCGTCGGAACGAAACAGTCCGCCCGGCATGCTGCCGGCCCAGATCCGGCCTTCGACCCCGCCCGGCGTCAGGTTCCATACCCGTCCGAGCGTCCATGGATGCGGGTCTTCCGAGGCATCATCCGATTTTGCTGGGAACGCCGGCGTCGCTGTTTCCTGCCATTCGCCGCTGGCCGGCTTCCGCCAAGTCTTGGCGCCGAAGTGCCCGAGATCGAGGGCCACATGCACGGCAGTTGGAGTTGCTAGCACTGCCGTCACCGGCTCGCCGAGAAACTTTGTTTCGACAATATCCCAGCCGCCACCCTTTCGGGCCAGCTCGAAAAGTCCTTTCCTGGTGCCGACGAATAGACGATCAGCCATGGTTTATTCCTTTAACCTCCGGACAATGCTTGAAAGACATGGATCTCTGATTTTTCGCCGACCGGGTCGGTGAGCTTGACCCGATCTCGGAGCTGAATGCCATCGATGAAGATCGCGACGTGGCGGCGGACCGTGCCTTGGTCATCGACTATATATCCCTTGAGCATGGGATGATCTGCGAAAACGTTGGTCAACGCTTCCCTTAGCGTCCGACCGGCGACCGAGACGGTCGGCGCCGGCAGGAAGCGTTCGAGCTGGCTCGTGAAATGCACGGTCGGCATCGGTTCATTCACTGCTATCGCTAATTTCCGTAGATCAAAATGTTGCCGTCAAGCCGTTCGAAGCTCGTCGACCAACCTTCGTGATGCAAATTGCAGGCTTCGGCCGTTTCGAAGATCGCATGGCGCAACGTCATTTCGGTTTTGTCGCCCTTGGCCCGTAGCGTCCCCGTGACCAGCGTCTCGTGGCCGGGATTTCCGTCGGCATCTTCCCAGGCCCAGGTGAAGGATATCCGATCCGGTTCGACGATCTCGCGATAGGTCCCGGTGACGCGATGGGCAGTGCCATCCGACAATTGCATCACGGCCCGGTACTTGCCGCCGACGCGAAGATCGGCGGTGACTTTCACCGAGTCGACGGCCGGGCATCCCCACCAGCGGGCCATGTGCTCGGGTTGCGTCCAGACCTTGAACATCAAGGAGATAGGTGCCGCGAATTCTTTGACCATCACCAGTTCTCGGGCATCGGTGTCAATTTGCGCGTCCATCGGAATCCCCCTTTTGAATTTCCTGCAAATAATCATCAAGTTGATCGAAGCTCCGGCTCCAAAACTCACGATAAGCGCCGAGCCAATCGGCGGCATGCTTGAGTGGTCTGGCGTCGAGCCGGCAAGGCCGCCACTGCGCATGGCGGCCGCGTTCGATCAGGCCGGCGTGTTCAAGGACCTTCAAGTGCCGGGATATCGCCGGCAGGCTAATCGCGAATGGCCGGGCGATCTCGGAAACGGTCTTCTCGCCCGCCGCCAAATCGGCCAGGATGGCCCGCCTCGTCGGGTCGGCAAGGGCTTGAAAGGTCTCGCTCAATAGGTCGGACATTGTTGTCATTCAGGATAATTTGCATTTAACGTAATTGTTAAATACTAGGAATCACACCGAAAATCAAGTGCCATTTTGCAGACCGGCGATCTCACTTGAAAACCAGGACACTGTTTCATATAACCACCGGACACGTGGTGATTTGTCCGACCGGATTGCGGCCACGTTAAAAAACCCGCTAAAAGGTCTCGGTTCGAGAACCCTGACGCGGTCGTCAGGGTTTTTTTATGGGCCGGGATCCCAACGAGATGGAGGTCCCTATGACGACGAACAAAACCGATCCCAAGTCCTGGCGCGAGGCCACCCGTTTGGTTCGTGGTGGCGTTCAGCGCTCGCCTTTCGAGGAAACCTCGGAGGCGATTTTCATGACCTCCGGGTTCGTCTATCCGAGCGCCGAGGAAGCCGAGCTGGCCTTTAAGGGCGATAAGAAGCGTTACATCTATTCCCGTTACGCCAATCCGACCCTGACGATGTTCGAGCAAAGAATGGCATTGTTCGAGGGCGCCGCCCATGCGGTATCGACATCGAGCGGGATGTCGGCGGTGTTCGCGTCGCTGGCATCGCAGCTGAAGGCTGGCGACCGGGTCGTCGCGTCACGCGCATTGTTTGGATCGTGTCTTTTCATTATCGCCGACATCCTGCCGCGGTTCGGGATCGAAACCGAGCTTGTCGACGGCACGGATTTGGCGGCCTGGGAAAAAGCGCTGGCTAAGCCGGCAAAGGCTGTATTCCTGGAGACGCCGTCTAATCCGTGCCTGGAAATCATCGACATTGCGCACGTTTCCGAGTTGGCGCACGCCGCTGGCGCCCGCGTCGTCGTCGACAATGTGTTCGCGACACCGGTACTGCAAAAGCCGTTGCCAATGGGCGCCGACATCGTCGTCTATTCGGCGACCAAGCACATCGACGGTCAGGGACGGACGCTCGGTGGCGTCGTCCTGACCAACGATCAGGCTTTCCTCGACGATTGCCTGACGCCCTGGATGCGTCATACCGGTCCGGCGCTTTCACCGTTCAATGCCTGGGTGTTGCTAAAGGGGTTGGAGACCTTGCCGCTCCGGGTCCGCCAGCAAACCGATAATGCCGGTAAGATCGCGAAGTTCTTGGCTGGTCATCGTAATATCCGAAAGGCGATCTATCCTGGCCTACCGGATCACCCGCAGCACAATCTGGCACTGAACCAAATGGACGGCGGCTCGACGCTGATCGCATTTGAAATCGATGGCGGCAAGAGCGCGGAATTCAAATTTTTGAATGCGCTCTCGATCATCGATATCTCGAACAATCTAGGCGATTCGAAAAGCCTGATCACGCATCCGTCGACGACCACGCACCAACGGTTGAGCGTCGAGGAGAAAGCCACGCTCGGCATCACCGATGGTCTGGTTCGGCTGTCGGTCGGCCTTGAGGATCCCGACGATATTACGGAAGACCTGGACCGGGCGCTCGCCGCAGCCGATTAGGGCCGGCGCGGCAGGATCGCGAGTTGCAGCGCCAATGGCCCTGGCTCGCCTCGGCCGACGATCTTGCCGTCCAGCGCGATCACTGGACGGACCGAGAGCGCATTGGTCAGAACAATTTCCGCCGCATCGTTGAGCGCGGCAACGGTCAGCGGCTCTTCGTAAGCATGCCCGGCGGCGATGACGATCGACCGCATGATGCCGGGAAGCGCGCCCTCGGTGGCGGGGGGCGTCAGCAGCCGTCCGCCGATAACGGCGAAGACGTTCGATGCCGTCGCTTCGGCGATGCGGCCGGCGGTATTCAGCATGATCGCATCGTCGGCGCCGCCCAGGGCCGCTTCCTGCCGGGCCAATACGGCGTCCAAATAATTCAGCGATTTGAGATTGGCCAGCGGTGAGAATTCATTCCTGCGTGTCGAGTGGGCGATGATGGCGCGAACCGATGCCGTATCACCGATCCGCATCGCCGCGGCCGTCATCGTCACGGTCGGCGTGGGATCCGATGGCATCGCCACGCCACGGGCGCCGACGCCGCGGCTGAGCGTCAGGCGCACCGCGCCCTCGGTGATCCCTGCGGCACCGAGCAAGACGTCGATGGCGGAAGCTATATCCGCCTCTCCGTAACGGATTGGAATGGACAACGCGGCGGCGCCTGCAGCAAGCCTGACCAAATGCATGTGCAACCGCAACGGCACACCGTCGACAACGGCGATGGTTTCAAAGATGCCGTCGCCAAGCGTGAAGCCCCGGTCGCGCACGTCGAGCGTGGCACTGCCGTCGACGATCCGGCCATTGACCCAGGCCGTCACGCCGCCCGCCCCTTGAGCGGGCCGCCGACCAAGGCCGCGATTAGCGGCACCGCCTTCAAGCGCGCTTCATCGTATTCGGCCATCGGATCGCTGTCGGCGACGATGCCGCCGCCGGCGTGCGCCGCGGCGACACCGTCCGAAAACACCAGCGAGCGGATAATAATCGAACTATCCATGCCACCATCGAACCCAGCCCAGAAAACCGCGCCGCAATAGGGCCCACGCCGAACCGGTTCTAGTTCATGAATGATTTGCATGGCTCGGATCTTAGGCGCGCCAGTCACCGAGCCGCCCGGGAAACTGGCGCGGAATAGATCGACCGCATCGCATCCGGGGCGCAGTTTCCCCTGCACCTCGGAGACCAGGTGATGCACGCTGGCAAAAGTTTCAAGTTCGCAAAGCGCCGTGACCTTGACGCTACCGATCATCGCGACCCGGGAGATATCGTTTCTGAGCAGATCGACGATCATCAGATTTTCAGCTCGGTCCTTTTCGCTTTCTAGCAATTCGAGCGCTAAGTGGGCGTCTGTTTCAGGATCATCGCCGCGTGGTCGCGTCCCCTTGATCGGACGGGTCGAAATCCGGCCGTCCCGTTCCAGTCGAAGAAATCTTTCCGGTGACGCCGATAACAATGTCCTACCCACGCCGCAGCCGACAAATGCCGCGAACGGCGCTGGGCTCGCCCATCTTAAGCGGCGATAGAGCGTCCATGCCGAAAGATCCGCCGGCACCGACGCCGTGGCTCGACCAGTGATATTGGCCTGGAAGATGTCCCCGGCGCGGATGTAATCGATGGTACGTTCGACGGCTGCGGCATGGCGGGTCGCATCCATGTCCCATTTGATTTGCTGACAAGCCGCGCCGTCAATCGGGCCGAGCGGCGGCGCGGCGGCGATTTTCTCGGCCATTGCCGTCATCCGTCTGATCGCGCTCGGCCGCATCGGATCGATATCGACTGCAACGATCCAGGCCTTGCGCTCGAAGTTGTCGAACGCCGCGATGGTGTCGTAAAGCCCGACCGCAAGATCGGGGAACGGGACGCCGTCCGGCTTAGGGTCCGGCAATCGTTCGACACTGCGGCCAAGTCCGTAACCCAACAGCCCAGCGACGCCGCATTGAAAGGGCGGCAACGTTGGATCGGGTTGGACTTTGGTGCGGCCGATCAGGTGGCGCAGGCGTTCGAACGGATCAGCGCCGACGCCTTTGCCGTCGATATCGTCCAAGATCAAAGTGTCGGCGGGGTCGGTCGCGATATAGGCATGGCGGCCGCGGCCGCCAACCTCGCTGGCGCTATCGAAAAAGAC
>JAQBZY010000006.1 GCA_027620395.1 Pseudomonadota bacterium | reverse complement strand
CGCGTCTCGAAGGATGAAACAATAAGTCATTCTTTATGCAGATTGGTATTAGTCGGCGGCGGCGTCGACCGTCGGCCTCAACATCGTGAATTGGCCGTCGACGGAGGTGTAGTCCATGTAGCCGAGCCGGGCCACCGGCCTGATCTTTAGAACGTCGATGAAGCCATCCTTCAGGAACTCGTCCTTGATATGGATACCGATCACCCGGCCGACGCAGATGGCGTTTCCGTGTCCCTTGCTGGTCGGCGGCAGGGTGAAGGTCTGCAAATACGTGCATTCCAAGTGGATCGGCGCCCCGGCCACTCTTGGTGGCTTCACCAACTGGGACGGCGCGGTTTCGATACCGGCGAGCTTGAATTCATCGATCTCGGGCGCGACCTCGGCGCTCGTCGTGTTCATGACATCGCGCATGTCCCACGATACCATCGAACAGACGAATTCGCCGGTCGCCTCGGCATTGGCAATGGTGTCCTTCGGATTGGTCGCGTCCCTGGACCCGCTCGCGAACATCACCATCGGCGGATCGTCGGAGACGCCATTGAAATAGGAATAAGGCGCCAGATTAACGCCACCGTTCTTATCCTGCGTCGATATCCAGCCGATCGGGCGCGGGATGATGCAGCTCTTGAACGGATTGCGCGGCAGGCCGTGCGGCTGGTCGGTTTTCCAAAACATGCGTCGCTCCTTGGTCTTTAGGACTTCTTGCCGCCATTGCCGGCGTAGGGAATTTCATGCTCGACCAGATCCCAGATGGTCCTGGCCGTCGGTACGTCTTGTTCTTCGCGGATATGCGCGACCAGACCGGCGGCGCGGCTGATCACCGCGAAGCCCCGCATGATCCGGGGCTCGACGCCGATTTCCAGCAACGCCGCCGCCACCGCGCCGGTGGCGTTAATGGTCAGATGCCGGCCCAGCACCCCGTCGACGATCTCGCCCAAGCGTTTCAGCGCCGTGATATACTTGCCTGAAACGCCGGGCTGGGCGAGCACGATCCCAAACAGCTTCGGCGATCTCGGATCGTCCGGCTTATGCAGATGATGCCCGAACCCCGGCAACGGTTTCTTTTCGGCGCGGAGATCCTGGACCGCCCGCCTCGCCGCTTCGTCGAAGCCGGCCGGATCGTCCAACAACTGCATCAATAGAAGCGCCGCGTTCTCCATGGTGCCGACGAACTGACTGCCGACGTTCAAGAGCCCTGCCGCGACGGCCGCCTGCAACGCCTCGGGCGCCGAATGATAGGTCAGCCGGGTCGAGATCGCGCTCGGCGTCAGGCCGTGCTCCATCAGCGTCACCAGCACCGCATCGAGGATCGTGACCTCGCCGGCGGACGGTGTGCGGCCCATGATGTGGGTGAACATGGCGGCGGTGAAACTGATATTGCCCATCAGCTCGCCGACCAAGGCCTGATCGCGGTAATACAGCTCCTCGTTGGTGTGCGTGGCCAGACGTGTCGTCGGTTTATCCTTGTCGGTCATGGGGCGGCTTCCTCCGATTTAGGCGCGAAAATTGCCTTCGCTTCGCGCCTCAGAACCTTGCCGACGCCGCTCCTGGGCAATTCGTCGACCACGTGCACGATCTTCGGCGCCTTCACCGAGTCAAGTTGCTGTTTGACGAAAGCGGCGATGTCGGCGCCGGTCGCTTCAACACCAGCGTGCAGTTCGACCGCGGCAACCACCGCCTCGCCCCATTTCAAATCCGGGACGCCGAAGACAATGCATTCCTTGACGGCGGGATGGCGGCCCATCACCGCCTCGACGTCGGACGGATAGACGTTGAAACCACCGGTGATGATGACATCGCGGATGCGGTCTTTCAGGAATACGTAGCCGCGCTCGTCGATCAAGCCGATGTCACCGGTATGCAGCCAACCGTCGATGATGGTCTCGGCGGTTTTATCGGGCATGTTGTAGTAGCCCTTCATCACCAGATCGCCCTTGAGCACGATCTCGCCCGATTGCCCGGCCGGCAGGATGTTGCCCTCGGGATCCATGATCTCGACCCGGGTCAGGCAAGTGGCACGGCCCATGGAGGCGTGATTGGCCGGATCGCGCCACTCCTCCGCCCGCATGATGGTGGCGATCTGCGGCGCCTCGGTCTGCCCGAAGCAGGTCTCCACCGCATTGTTGAATATCCGCATCGCCTGCGGAAGCTCGGAGGGCCGGATCGCGGCGCCACCGACGATCAAATGCTTGAGCGACGGGAACTTGCGCCGCTCGACGCCGGGCTCGGCCAGCATCATGTAGATCACCGTCGGCGGCAGGAAAACCGTGGTGACGGCGAATTTCTCAAGCGCATCGAGGATGGTGTCGGGGCGGCCATGGCCCATGAACACCTGCCGGCCGCCGACCGAAAAGGTCGGCATGATCAGGGTGTTGGTGCCGTGCGTCATGGCCACCGCCAACAGATGACGGTCGTCTTGATCGAGCCTGAGTTCGGCCAGCATCGACGAAATACAGGTGTTCCAGACCCGGTAGGTCTGCATCACGCCTTTCGGCGTGCCCGAAGAACCGCCGGTGAACTTGATCGCCTGCAGATCATCTAGGCTTATATCCGGCCGCAGCGGCGCCTTGCCGGCAAAGGATTTGGCGAGCGAGGCCAGCGACGGCATGCCGCCGCCGGCACCAGCCGTCTTGCCGAGGATGCGGTTGGCGCCGCCGCAGTCGAGCTTGTCCAAGCAATCCTCGTCAACGACGGCGATCGTGGGCGCCGTCACTTCGACCACCCGGCTCAGTTCCTCGCGGCCATTCCGGGGATTGAGCGGCACCCAGGTCTTGCCGGCGGCGAAAGTGGCCAGCCAAGCTTCCAAATGCTCGACGGTATTGTAGGCGCAAATGCCGACCCGGCTTTGCGGTTCGGCATCGATCGATTGAAAAGCGGCGGCCAGGGCGTTGGCCTTGGCCGCCAATTCGCCGTAGGTAATCTCACGCGCACCGTCCTGAACGGCGATCCGGTCCGGCCAGCGCCGGGCGGCGCGGAAAAAATGATCGACCGGGAACATATTAGTGGCCGTCCTCGGTCAGATCGGTCTTGAAGCGGCGCGACCGTTCGACGTAACGCTTGGCGATCATTTCCAAGTTCACGGCTTCTTCGTCGGTCAATTCGCGGATCACCTTTCCGGGCGCGCCGACGACCAGCGACCGTTCGGGGATTTCCTTACCCTCGGCGACCAGCGCCTTGGCCCCGATCAGCGAGCCAGCACCGATCTTGGCGCCGTTCAATACCACGGCGCCGATACCGATCAGGGCGCCGTCGCCGACAGTGCAGCCATGCAGCATTGCTAGATGTCCAACGCTGACATTGCGCCCGAGCGTCAATGGAAAGCCCGGGTCGGTATGCAGCACACAGTTTTCCTGCACGTTCGAGCCCTCGCCGACGGTGATCATTTCGTTGTCGCCTCGGATCGCGGTGCCGAACCAAATGTTGGCGCCGGCTTCCAGCGTCACCTTGCCGATCACGCTGGCCCCGGGCGCAATCCAATAGTCGTCTCCGCGGGTGATCACCCGATGTTCGCCAATCGCATATTTCATGATTTCCTCCGGCTCAGGGCGGAAGTTTTGCAGGATTTGCCGGGACTGGAAAGGCCGCCGGTCAGCTTGGCATGGCCGCCGAAGCCCTGGGTCCGAAGACGATCACGGCCGCCCCAATGAGGCAAAAAAAGGCGCCACCCACATCCCAACGATCCGGCCGCATCCCCTCGACGGCCCATAGCCATGCCAGGGACGCGGCGATGTAAACGCCGCCGTAAGCCGCGAAGGCGCGCCCGGCGGCGACGCTTTCCACCAGCGTCAGGAGGACGGCAAATGCGATCAAGCTGATCACCCCCGGCAGCAGCCACCAGACCGATGCGCCGAGCCTGAGCCAGGCCCAAAAAGCGAAGCAGCCGGCGATTTCGGCGCCGGCGGCACCGATGTAGACCAAGACCGATTTCATTTTACACTCCCTTGCCAGTTGCGGGGACGATCCCCGACGCGCGCTCAGTCGGCCGCCCCGGCAAATACAGGCGCCATTTCCATTAACACGTCGTCGCCAAGATGGCAGAGAATTTTATGGCCGGCGCCAAGCTCGCGCCTGGGCGGCATGTCCCGGTCGCACAATCCATCGATCCGGCGCGGGCAACGGGCCTGAAACGGACAGCCGGCCGGCGGATCGAGGGCCGATGGCAACTCGCCGCCGAGCACGATCTGGCGCTTGCTGACCGACCTGTCGGCGATTGGCACCGCCGACAGCAAAGCCTCGGTATAGGGATGATAGGGCGGCCGGAACACCTGATCGGTGCTGCCCTGCTCGACGACGTGACCGAGATACATGACGACCACCCGGTCGGAAAGATAACGGACGACCGAAAGATCATGGCTGATGAACAATAGCGTGGTCCTTTGGCCGGCCTGAATTTCGCCCAACAATCCGATCACCGCCGCCTGCACCGACACATCCAGGGCCGAGACCGGTTCATCGGCGACAACCAGGGCCGGATTGCCGGCGAACGCCCGGGCGATGCCGATCCGCTGTTTCTCGCCGCCCGACAATTGGCGTGGACGCCGATGCGCAACGTCGGCTGGCAGTTTGACCAGGCTGAGCAACTCGAGAACCCGGCTCCTGATCCGGCCGGCGTCGGTTTCGCCGCCGAGCTTCCTGACCACCCGGGCGATCTGGGCGCCGACGGCCCAACTAGGGTTCAAGGTGTCAAAAGGGTTTTGAAATACCATCTGGAGAATGCCGACGGCTTCCGGCGACCGCTGCCCGATCGGCAGCCGCGATATATCCTTGCCGTGTAATCGCACTTCGCCCGCCGTTGCCTGCTCCAATCCCATCAGCACCTTGGCGAAGGTCGACTTGCCGCAACCGGATTCGCCGACAATGGCGACGGTTTCGGCCTCGCGGGCAGTGAAACTGATATCTTCATTGGCGCGGACGTAACGGGCGGCGCCGCCCCTGATCAGAGCCGCGAATGAATTGTCCTTGATCTCGTAGTATTTCCGCATCCGGTCGACCTCGAGGACGACCGGGCCAGGCGAGACATGAGAGATGCCTTCGTTGGCATTCGCCGCTTGAAAATCGATCTCATCCCATCTGACGCATCGGACTTCGTGACCGTCGCCATTGATTTGGCGCATGGGCACGGCATCTTGGTCGCAACGGCCGGCGACGGCGAAGCTGCAACGAGGCGCGAAATTGCACCCCTTGGGCCGGCGGTGCGGCAACGGCAATTGACCCGGAATCGGCCTAAGTGGCCGGGCATGTCGGTCGGAACTTGGCAGCGGAATCGATGCAAACAAGCCTTGCGTGTAGGGATGGCGCATATGTTCGAAGACATCGGCGACGCGGCCGATCTCGACCACCTCGCCGGAATACATCACCGCGACCCGGTCGCAGGTTTCCAAAATCAGACCGAGATTGTGCGAAATATAAATCATCGCCATGCCGTGCCGGGCCGACAATTCCTTGACCAGTTGCACGATGCCGGCCTCGATGGTGACATCAAGCGCTGTCGTCGGCTCGTCGAGCAACAGCAGATCTGGTTTCGAGATCAGCGCCATGGCAATTAGGACGCGTTGTTGCTGACCCCCGGAAATCTGATGCGGATAGGCATCCATGATCCGGTCCGGATCGGGCAGCTTGACGTCGGCGAGCACGTCGAGGGCCAGGGCCCGGGCCTCGGCCCTGGAGGCGCCATCGCGGTGGATCGGCACTTCCATTAGTTGCTCAGCGATCCGCATCGATGGGTTCAGCGCCGACGCCGGCTCCTGGTAGATCATGGCGATCCGGGCGCCGCGGATGTCACGGAGATCATCTGCCGTCATGCTTAGCATGTCGCGGCCACGGAACCGCAATTCGCCGTCGACGATGGCGCCATTGGCGCCGAGATAGCGCATGATGGCGAACGCCACCGTCGATTTGCCGCAACCGGACTCGCCGACAATGCCGACAGCCTCGCCTTGCAGCACGGTCAGATCGAAGTCCTTGACGGCCGGTATTTCACCGGCCCGGGTGAAATACGAAACCGATAGTCCCTTGCATTCGAGGATCGGCGTTGGGTCGCTCATTCGGCCATTTCCTCGCCTAATCCCTGAGCGAGATTTCGCGGAGCCCATCGGCGAGCAGATTGAAGCCCAACACCAGCGACGAAATCGCCAGCGCCGGAATTACCGCCATGTGACCAGCGAAACTGCCGAGCGGTTGCGCCTCGGCGATCATCTTACCCCAGTCGGGATCCGGCGGCGGCAGGCCGAGCCCGAGATAGCCGAGCATGGCAATGGTCACCGTGGTATAGCCGAGCCGGAGACAGGCATCGACGATCAACGGGCCACGTGCATTCGGCAGCAATTCGACCAGCATGATATAAAGCGGCGTCTCGCCCCGGGTCTCGGCCGCCAGGATGTAGTCACGGGTCTTGATGTCGAGCACCAGGCCCCGGACGATTCGCATGATGCCGGGCGCCGACGCGAAGGTCACGGCGAGCACGATATTGAAACCGGTGGCGCCTAGATACGTGATAATGATGATGTACAGCACCATCACCGGAAACGACAAAAGAACGTTGCCGACGAACGACAGCACTTCGTCCCACCAACCGCCCAGATAGCCGGCGGTGACGCCCATCATGATTCCGAACGCATAGGCGACGGCGGTCGCGAAGCCGGCCCAGAGCAGCACCTGGCGGGCGCCGAAAATGACCCGGGCCAGCATGTCGCGGCCCTTGTGATCGGTGCCGAGCCAATAGACAGCGCCGTCCTTGGCCTCAACCAGGGGTTTTTTGAACGGCGTCAACGGCAGGTTGGGGTCATGCAACGGCAATAACGGCGCCACCAATGCGACAACGACCCAGAAAAGCACCAATGCCAAGCCAAGCATGGCAATCGGCGATTCCCGGAGCAGTAAGATCGAAGCCGCCGCGCGGGCAAGTCCCGTCCGGTCAGCGGCCGCACCTTGATCTCCGACGGGCCTATCCATGCCTCAGCCGAACCTGATTTTCGGGTTGAGCAACATGTAGCCAATGTCGGAAATGAACTGCGAAAAGACCGCGACAAAGACCGCAATCAGCGTGCAGGCCTCGATCACGAAGATGTCGCCGAACAGCGACGCATCCAGCAACAGCTTGCCGAACCCCTTGTAGGAGAAAAATACCTCGACGACGATGACGCCGGAGAGCAGCCAGTTCATTTGCAGGACGATCACCGTGAACGGCGCGATCAAGGCATTCCTGAGCGCATGGCGCATGATGACGCGGCGATACGGAAGACCCTTGAGGATGGCCGTCCGAATATAGGGCGACGTCATCACCTCGGCCATCGAGGCCCGCGTCATCCGTGTCACATAACCGAAATCGAACAATATCAAGACCGCCGCCGGCAGAATGAGTTCCTTGAAGTTGAAGCCGCCGGTCATCGCCGAGGTTCCCGGCAACCAGCCAAGCTCGAAGACGAATATCGCGCTCAGCAAGGTTGCCGACGCAAATTCCGGCACCGACGTCGTCAGCACCGAGGCAACGGATATGACCCGGTCCTGCAGCGAGGATTCTCGCAACCCGGCGAGCACCCCCAACAGCAGCGAGAGCGGGATCATCGCCGCGAATACGACGGCGGCCAAGATCGCGGTATTGCCGAGGCGCGGCCAAAGGACATCGGCGACCGGGGCCCGCAGTTGCAAGGAGGTGCCGAAGTCCCCCTTGACCGCGTTCCCGGCCCAATCAGCATAGCGGGTCAGGAATGACCGATCGTAACCGTTTTTTTCGAGCCAGATTTCCCGCTGCTCGACCGACGAATAAGGGCCCAGCACCTTACCTGCCACGGCCAGCTTGTCGGATTCAAACAGTAGGAACAGCAGAAACGACACCATGGCCATGATCAGGGCCATGGAGACCAATCTCCGGCACGCGAGAACGAACACGGTTCCGCCCCTCCCCAGCAAGCTGTCTCAAAGATTACCCGCTCGGTCGGGCGACATCACACCGCGTTTTCAACCGACCGACCGTCAAGCGTCGATCCAAACCTTATTGAACTGATGGAATTGCCCGGGATGCGCCTGCAAGTTCATGATTTTCTTGTTGGCGGCAAAGAACTTCGGCAGCCACACCGACTGCACCATCACGGCGTCGTCCTGAAGTATTTTCTCGACTTTGCGCATGGCATTCGAGCGTTCCTTGGAGTCGACCAGTGCCTCCGCGTCGCTAAGCGCCTTGTCGAAGGCCTGGTTGGCATAAGCGGTTTCGTTCCAAGGCACGCCGCTCCGATAGCCGACGCTCAACACCATGGTGCCGAGCGGCCGATGCCCCCATACCGTCAACCCAAATGGCGCCTTGTCCCAGATTTCCCAATACTTAGGCGCCGGCATCACATTGAGGTTGAGCCTGACACCAGCGGGCGCGAGCTGTGCTTTTAGAATTTCACAGGCCTGCTGCTGCCAGGGGCCGTTGGTGTTTCCGACATCGATGGTGATATCGAGGCCATTCGCATGGCCAGCGTCGGCAAGCAGCTTCTTGGCCAAGGCGTAATCTTGTTTCAAGGCCGGCAGCTTGAAATATTCCGGATGGATCGGCGCCACGTGGTGATTTTCGCCGATATCGCCACGCCCGGAACATATCAGCTCCCGGTGCCTGGCGTTGTCCGAACAGGCGACGATCGCTTTCCGGATACGGATATCGTCGAATGGCTTCTCGGTCATTCGCATCCGAAGGCATCCGGTCTGCGCTGTCACTGCTTCGTAGATCTTGATGTTCGGTAGGCTGTTCGCCAGTTCCAAGGACAGCAAGTCGAACTCGAATATCTGATCGACCTGCCCGGACGCCAACGCCGCCAGCGACGCCGCCGACGCGGAACCATGATCAAAATAGTGAATTCCGTCGAGATAGACCTCGCCGCCCCAGTAGGGTTTACCGGTGCGCTTGAGGATCGCCTTTCCGCCGACCGCGAATTCGGCCAGCGTATACGGGCCGGTGCCCATCGGTGCCTTCGAGAGATCACCCTTGAAGCCGCGATGAACGATCATCGTCGGATAGTTATAGAGATTCTCCGGGATCGACAGCACCGGCGAATTCAGATGTAGACGCACCGTGTGATCGTCGACTTTCTCGACCGCACCCGGCGACATTTTCTTATTCTTGCCCTCGCCCGAGGTCATCGCCGCGAATAGACCGATATTGGACGACCCGTTCGCCGGGTCGAGCCAGCGAGTGAAATTGAAGACCACGTCATCGGCGTTGAAATCGTCGCCGTTGTGCCACTTGATCCCTTTCCGAAGCTTGAGGGTCCAGGTCTTCAGGTCGTCCGACGCCATCCATTTCTCAAGGAGATACGGCCGGGTCACATTGTCGGGCCCGGTGATCGTCAGATACTCGCAAATGTGCCGCGCCACGTTCGATTTCTGAGTCCAGTCGAATAGCGCCGGATCGGTCATCGCCTGAATTTCCATCGAGACCCGGAGGACACCGCCTTTTTTGGGTGTCGCCGCCTTGGCCGGAGCCGATGCCAGCACACCGGCCATGGCGTAGGCCGCGGACGCGGAAACGCCGAGCAGCGTCGCGGTCCTCAGGAACTCGCGCCGCCCGATGGCACCTCGCTGCAACTGATCGTGAATTTCCCGAACCAACGGATGCCGCCGTTCCGGGCGCTCGTGCTCAAAACGATTTTTAGACATGGGTATGCGCCCCCCTTCGGTCGTGAACCTGATGGGCCGCTTGCGGCGCGACCGCGTAACTCTCGCCGGTTGACTTGCCGACTGCCGTTGATGCGCGAGTTTAACTTAAGCCTTCACCGGTGTACAAATGACACCGACGTCCGACTGGGGCGATGTCGCTTTTAGAGTTTCCTGCCTGGGTAGCAAAGCGCGTGTTCGGTCAGTTCGCACGTCAGATAGTCGAAAGCCTCATCGACGCTATCGATGGTTTTGAATAAGCCCAGATCCTCGGCCGCGATCGTTCCGTGCTGGACCAGGGCCGGAAAATTTATGACCTCGCTCCAAAATTCGCCGCCAAACAAAACGACCGGCATCCGCTTTCGAAGCTTTCGGGTTTGGATCAGCGTCAACGTCTCGAAGAACTCGTCCAAGGTTCCGAACCCGCCGGGAAACGCGATCAGTGCCTTGGCCAGATACATGAACCAGAACTTCCGCATGAAGAAGTAGTGAAACTCGAAATTGAGTTCGCGGGTGATGTAGGGGTTGGCGTGTTGCTCGCGCGGCAACGAGATATTGAGGCCGATGTTGATGCCGGCAGCCTCGGACGCGCCGCGGTTGGCGGCCTCCATGATCCCGGGGCCACCGCCGGTACAGACGACAAAGCGTTTCTCGGAGTCTTCCAAGGATTTTGACCAGTTGGTCAGACGAAACGCCAGTTCCCGTGCTGCCTCGTAGTAGCGCGACATACCGAGGGCTTGGCGCGCCGCGACGATATCGCCGCCGCTTTTTTCCGCGTCCAATAGCGCCGCCTCGCAAACATCATGCGGCCTGACCCGGGCCGAGCCAAAAAAGACGACCGTGTCGGCGATGCCGTATTGCTCGAAGCGGGCTTCCGGCTCGGAATATTCGGCCAGAAGCCTGAGCGACCGTCCCGGCTTTCCGAATATAAACCGGTCATTTTTGTAGGCTTTGACCGGCCACGGATCGTCTGAGCCGCCACTGCGGTTTGCCATCGGCGTTATTCCGCTGCCTTGTTGACGGAATGCCACCGTCTAGCCGCTGCGTCATCATCATCGCGGGCATCGACCCATTTGCCGCCGGTTCCAGTCTGCTCGAGCTTCCAGAACGGCGCCCTGGTCTTGAGATAGTCGATTAGAAAGTGGCAGGCCTCAAAGGCGGCTTCGCGGTGCGCCGACGCGGCGGCCACCAAAACAATTCGATCTCCGGGTTCCAGCCGGCCGTACCGATGGATGATCAGGCTCGCCTGAAGCGGCCAGCGGGAATGTGCTTCGGCGTCGATATCGGCGAGGGCCTTTTCGGTCATGCCCGGATAATGCTCGAGCGTCATGGCGCCGATCTTACCGTCCTTGGTCATGTCACGGACCAAGCCGACGAACGAGCATACACCACCGACGCCGAGATTGCCGTCACTGAGCTTGGCTAGCTCGGTGCCGACATCGAAATCTTCAAGTTGCACCCTGATCATGGCGTGCCACCCGTCACCGGCGGAAAGAATGCGACCTCATCGCCATCGGCGACCGGGTGGGCGGTTCCGACATGGGTTTGGTTGACCGCGACCCGGATGGACTTGGCGTCGCCGAATGCTTCCGCATAGCCGCCACCCCGGCCCATTTGCCATTCGATCAATTCGGCGACAGTACCGACACCTTTCGGCAGCGTCACGTCTTCGACCGAGCAGCCGGTCTTTTCCCTGACCCAGGCGAAATACAGTGCTTTCATTCGATCATTCCCGAGAACGGAAAGTATGCCACGGCCGTGCCGGGCTCGACCCGTTCCATGTCCTCCGGCAATTCGACCAGTCCGTCGGCATCGACCAACGAGGTCAGGATACCGGCGCCGCTCGAATGCGGCTTGCGTGCCACCAAGCCATCCTGATCCCGTTCCAACCTGACACGGACCCATTCGCGCCGGCCGATCTTCTTCTTATACTTGAAATCGGCGCGAACGGGAAACGCTGGCAAAGCCCAATGGCGTTCGCCAGCCAGCTTGCGGATGATTGGCTGCGCGACCCTTAGAAACGTCACCATGGCGGCGACCGGATTGCCGGGGAGCCCGACGAAGGCTGTGCCGCCGATCTGGCCCAAGGCGATCGGGCGGCCAGGCTTGATGGCCAGGCGCCAGAAATGCAAGCTGCCGAGCCGGCTGAGTGCCGTCTTGACGTGGTCCTCCTCGCCGGCCGAAACGCCGCCCGATGTCATTAGAAGATCCTGCGTCGTTGCGGCTTCAGCCAACGCCGCCGTGATCACGTCGGCGTCGTCGGGAAGGATCCCCAAATCGGTTACCTGACAGCCGAGCCCATCCAGCAACGCCATGACCGTAAACCGGTTGGCATCGTAGATGCTGCCCGCCGGCGCATCGGCGCCAGGATCGCGGACCTCATCGCCGGTCGAGAAAACACCGACCCGAAGCGGCGCACGGACCGAAAGCGCGCTGCGTCCGACCGATGCCGCGAGCCCAACCTCTTGGGCCCGAAGGCGGGCACCGGCGGCGACGATGACGGTGCCGGCCTTGACGTCCTCTCCGGCGAAGCGTCGGTTCGATCCCAATTTCAGTCCTGGTGGTAGGATAATGTGCTCGCCGTCGACGCGGCAGTCTTCCTCCATGAAAACCGTGTCCATGCCATCGGGCATCGGCGCGCCGGTGAAGATGCGGATCGCCTCGCCAGTGTTAGCGGGCCGGCCCAAGGGATGTCCGGCGGCGACTCGGCCACTGGCCGGAAGCCGGGTGTCGCCGTCGGCATTCAAGTCTTTGAACGCGACCGCATAGCCGTCGACCGCCGAATTGTCTTCTGGCGGCACGTTGCGGTCCGAAATCACGTCTTCGGCCAGGATCCGATTTGCGGCAACACGGATCGGCACCGTTTCCGCGTCTGTGACGGGCGACAAGCGGGCCATCAAATCGTCAAGCGCCACCGCCAAAGGCGTCAACTGGCCACCGAAGGCGAAACAGTCGTCCTTAAGCTGCGCCATGCACCACGGCCCGTCCGAACCCAAGATAACCAGTGATGAAATCGGCGACGCCATCGATGTCGCCGAGACGAAGCAGCGGCACCGACAAGCCGGGGACCGCTTCGTCGGAGGCGACGGCGACGACGTTGGCATCCTGGTTGGCAAGCAACGGCTTTCCGATCGATGGCCGGTACACTTCGAGTTTTGGATGCGGATAGCTCTTGAAGCCCTCGATCAATACCAAATCGACAGCCGACATGTGCCCGAGCATGGTGTCGATATCAGGCTCGGGCTCGCCCCGGTTCTCGTGCAGAAGCGCCCACCGATTGGCGCCTGTGATCAGCACCTCGTAGGCGCCGGCTACGCGGTGTTCATACGAATCCTTGCCCGGACGGTCGATGTCGACGTTGTGATGCGTGTGCTTGATGGTCGAAACCGAAAGCCCACGTTGAATCAACGCCGGAATCACCTTGATCACCAAGGTGGTCTTACCGCTACCGCTCCAGCCCGCGAAACCAAAAACCTTCATTGCCGTCCCATGCATTCGATTGCCCGTGCAGATGATATTGCCCGGCTGAGCGCTGATTTCAACCGCGAGAGCGGACGTCACCGGGGGCCGGCGGATTGCCGGGCTCGGCCTTTAGCGGATTGCCGGGCTCGGCCTTCGGCACGTCGTCGGCAACGACCCGGCGCATGCCGGCTTGCAAATAGTCGTAGCCGGTGATCAGTGTAAAAAGCGCTGCGCCCCAAAGCCCGTAGATGCCGATTTCGCTGGTGGAGAGCGGCCCGAAGTCGGGACCATTCGGCCCGACCAACAGGAATCCGAGCGCCAGCATCTGGATCGTTGTCTTCCACTTGGCGAACACCGTCACCGGCACCGAGACCCGAACCTGGGCACGATATTCGCGAAGCCCCGAGACCAAA
>JAQBZY010000005.1 GCA_027620395.1 Pseudomonadota bacterium | reverse complement strand
CAGCGGGCTCAAGGAGCAGGTCTACAAGCCGTTGGAACATTACAAGATGTACCGGAATGAAATCGTCGCCGGTGACGTCAATCCGCACTACATCAATCCGAAGCAGGGTCTCGACCGTCTGCAAAAAATGATGGACGAGTACTGTGGCGGCGCCAACGTCAATTACATGACCAACGAGAAGCTTCTGAACATTGGCCTCAAAAAGTTGAAACTTTTGGAAGAAGATCTTCAGAAACTGGGCGCGTCGGACTTCCACGAATTGCTGCGTGCCTGGGAACTGATGCACCGGCATCGGACGGCTGAATGTGTCACGCAGCACACGCTGTTCCGCAAGGAAACCCGTTGGCCCGGTTATTACTACCGCGGCGACGCGATGAAACTGGACGACGAGAATTGGCACTGTCTGACTGTTTCGCGCCGAGATCCGGACACCGGCGAGTACACGATGGAGAAGGCGCCCGTCTATCACCTCGTCGCCAACGACGAATAGCTGAGATTGCCGGACAGGAGTTCGAACCGACCTCCTGTCCGGTGGTGCGGCGGCGCACGTGTCCGGTTTGATATTTTTTTGCGTGAGCCAAGCCTGAACAGTGAACTCGGAACAGATATCTGTAAATGGACATTTCTAAGAAGACCGACGACGAAATTCTGGAGATTGCGAACCCGTTTTGGAGCCATCTCATCAAGGCTTCGAACGACGGCAAGTATGGTGAATTTGTCAGGCATTTCGCATACAGCCTTATTAAAGGGCTGAACGAAATCGAGGTGGGTAAGCAGTTCGCGAATAGTGAGCTGACGAGGAATCTGTCCGAGTCGGTCGAGTTCCTCGGCACGATCCGCCGTGATGGCTATGTCACAGTTCTCTATCGGACGCGGAGTAAGAAAAGAGCAGGGGAATGGCTTGGCCGGCTTGTTCTCGGCTTTGACGAGAATGCAGGCGAAGTCAAGATTTTCGGGGCATCCATCTTCTGATCCTTAGGTTGGGACCCAGTATGAGCGAGATAATTCAGAATAATAAATATGTCGAACTGGCATACCGGGTGATCGATCAGAAATCGGGCGAAGTCCTTGTCGCGGTCGAATTCCCAATCGGCTATGTCCATGGTGCCAACGACATGTTGATGTCTTCCGTCACCGACCGACTCGCCGGCAAGGCCGCCGGTGCCATCATCGATGCGCCATTCAACGGCGACCAGGTTTTCGGCGCCAGAGACGAGTCGTTGGTGTATACCGACGACATTGAAAACGTGCCCGAGGAATACCGGAAAATAGGCACCACCGTCATTGCCGAGAACGATAAAGGCGAGACCCTCAGCTTTATCGTCACCCGGATGGATGACAAGACGCTGACCATCGACGGCAATCATCCGCTATGCGGCCGGGAAGTCGTTTTCAAGCTGGAGATTCTAAAGGTCCGTGACGCAACCGAAGAAGAGATCCAAGCGGGCGGGCCTATCGGCGGAAAGCCGGATATCAAGGCGTCGTTGTTGATGCCGCTATGATGATCGGAGCCTGTTTTGTTGCCTGAAAAAACGTTTATGATACCACCCGACAACTCGATCGACTGCATGAAGGATATCGGAGTATGAGCGACGCACCGAAAGCTAGGCCGAAAGTTCCCGAAGGCAAAGCTTCTTATGTGACGACCAAGCAGATGGCGCCCAACGAAAAAGGCTTCGTCGGCTATGAGACCACCTGGGAGTCGTGGCAGAAAGAAGTCGAGTACAAGACGCCGAAACGGCCATAACCGGCCCCCGGCCTCCTCAGGATGAGGTCCATGGCGTGCCTCGTGCGCGTAGCGGGCGGCACGCCTAGGACGAGTTCAAACTGAGACGCTACTCGGCGGCAACGTCGGCAGGCCGCGCTCCCCGCGTCTCGGACGTCACGGTGCCGAGACCGACATTGATCTTGTGAATCTGATAAATCGGAACATCCGCTAGCTCGGCTGGAAAATCGCCGAGGCGAAGATCGATGGCGACGCTCGGCGTCGAACTTGCCGGCACGCCGGCGATCCAACCTCTGACGTCACGGTGTGAATGGCCGCTGAACAGGCGGATGACGTTGGTTTTTCCGTCCAGCGCCCGGCGTATCCGTTCGATGCCGTCTTGCGAATCGAACTGCCAGCCGTACGTCGATTCCCGGACTTCGAACGGTGGGTGGTGCATGAAAAGCGCCGTCGGCTTGCCGCCATCCTCGGCCAGGGCGACGCGGAGAGCCTCGGCGCGGCCGTCGCAAAAATCGCCCATGTTGGTGGTGGCGCTCAGCGTATCCAACGCGATCAGCCGCACCGGATAATCGTCGACGCTGTACTGCACGAAGGCCGTATCCGGCAGTAGGTCTCGCCCCGTCGGGAAGGCTAGGCGAATTGCGGCCCGGTCATCGCGGTTGCCGGCGGCGACGTGGAGCGGAATTTTAAGGGCGCCCAGGATGCTGGCCGCCAATCGGTATTTGGCCGGGGTCCCGTTGTGCACCAGATCGCCGGTATGTATGACCGCGTCCGGCAGTGGATCGAGGCGGTTGATATCGGCGACACAGCGCTCCAAATCGCTGACGCGATCCGCACCATTCGGGTTTTCCGGATCGATATGGGTGTCGGATATCTGGGCGAGGATCATGGCGCCCAACCGTATATCAGGCGCTCGGTCACAATGACAAGCGGGGGGTCGCCGTCAAAAATGATATCCGGCGACGGTTTTCGATTCTTCCTTGGCCGGTTTCGGACGCCGCATCATGGCTTGCGGGTGATAGGGCAGGCGATGCTCCTTCATGAACTGGCGCACCTGTTCCTGGGTCCAGTCGGCCAGAGGATCGACGCGGATCATCCGCCCCTCGGCCCGAATCCTGGATCCCGGCGTTGTCGGATAGGGACCGTGATACACGGCGCTGATCCAGCAATCGGCGTCGGCGAGCGCGGCGTTCAGTTGAACGGTCTCGTAGACCCTGGAGTTGTCGACCGGGTTTTCCGCCCACAGCGCTTCCGAATGATTGCAGTCGCCGGCGTGTGGCCCGCCGTCAGGGACGGGTTCGCGGACGTCGAGCAGGCCGAGCTTGCCGATGATCCTCAACTTGTATTCCTGACTTTCCGGATAGACGTTCGGCATATGGCAGAAGACGATCGGCGTCGCCGGATCGACGTCGGCGATCAATTTCATGGCCACGATGCTACGGCCCCGGAGCGAGCATGTGACCGCCGTTCTTCCAGGAAATTTCTCGGCGATCAGGAACCGCACCAACGCCGCCGTGTCCATCTTGGCGGTGATATCGAGAATGTTCTCGGCCGGGGTCATCGCGATCTCCCTAAAGCGGTTCATAACGTCAGAAATGATCCTCGCGGTGAATAGCCGCCCCCGCCACTATACCCGCGATTGGCGTCCGGTGAACATCCCTGGAACTGTGGCTACCGATTTTGCACAACATCCTGATATATTCCGCCACGTGAGAGTCTGTTCTCGGGAGCCTTGGTGGCGATTTGGGTATGAAGACTTAGGAACCCATGGGCTTCAATGGTGCCGCCGGACAGAATTGAACTGTCGACCCCGTCATTACCAATGACGTGCTCTACCCCTGAGCTACGGCGGCCCCTGAAAAGCGCGCGGACAATGCCATAGCAAGCTTCGTGAGGCAAGGCGTGAAAGGTCTATCGATGAGCCCTAAATCCGGGACCGATTCCGGCAAGCGGTCTGGCGGCAAATCCGAGGCCGAGCGCCGCAAGCAGCGCCAGGCCAGCGCACTTCGCGAGAATTTGAAGCGCCGCAAGGATCAATCGGTCCGCCGCGGCGGGCAGGAAAAGGTCGGACCGGCCGAACCCGGCCATAATTAAGCCATGCCGTGATGGCATTCCGCCGCGTACTTGAAGTAATCGGGCGGCTCAAGTAAAAGCCGCCTTGGGCGCTGGCACGGGAGAAATTCATGGATCGGATCAGGATCGTCGGCGGCACCGCTCTGGCTGGCGAAATCGCCATTGGCGGGGCCAAGAACGCCGCCCTGCCGATCCTGACCGCGGCGCTGTTGTCGGAACAACCTCTGACCCTCAACAATCTGCCTTTGGTTGCCGACATCAAGGCGATGACGGCGTTGCTGGCCGAGCTTGGCGTCGGCGTCGAGGCGGTCGGCGATGATGGCCGCTCGGTCCGGTTATCAGGCGCCAGCGCCGCCGAAACCACCGCGCCCTACGATATCGTCCGCAAGATGCGGGCCTCGGTTCTGGTGCTGGGGCCGCTGTTGGCGCGTTTCGGCAAGGCTCGGGTCAGCCTGCCAGGCGGCTGCGCCATCGGCACTCGCCCGGTCGACATGCACCTGGCGGCGCTACAGGAAATGGGCGCCAGGATCGAGCTCAAGGAAGGCTACATCGACGCCCGCGTCGATGGCCGGCTCAAGGGTGCGCATATCCTGTTTCCGAACGTCACCGTCGGCGGTACCGAAAACATCGTCATGGCGGCAAGCCTGGCCGATGGCGAGACCGTCATCGCCAACGCGGCGCGCGAACCGGAAGTGACCGACCTGGTCAAATGCCTGATCGGCATGGGCGCCAAGATCGACGGCATCGGGACCGACACGCTCCGGGTTACTGGCGTTGAGGCCTTGGGCGAGGCTGAGCATGACATCATTCCGGACCGGATCGAGACCGGCACTTACGCTGTCGCCGCCGCCATCACCGGCGGTGATGTTTTGCTGGCCAACGCGCGTCTCGCCAACAACGAAGCCGTGTTCCGCGCCTTGGGCCGGGCCGGCGCCGGCATCACCGAAACGCCTAAAGGCGTTCGGGTTGAACGACGCAATGGCCGGCTCACGGGCGTCGATTTGATGACCGAGCCCTATCCAGGCTTTCCGACCGACATGCAGGCCCAGTTCATGGCGCTCGCCAGCATCGCCGAGGGGGCCTCGATGATTACCGAGCAGATCTTCGAGAACCGCTTCATGCACGTCTCGGAACTGATCCGAATGGGCGCCAATATCAATGTGCACGGCGCCTCGGCAATTGTCAGGGGCGTACCCAGGCTTTCCGGCGCGCCGGTGATGGCGACTGATTTGCGGGCATCGGTGTCATTGGTGCTGGCCGGGCTTGCCGCCGAAGGTGAGACGCTGGTCAACCGCGTTTACCATCTGGATCGCGGTTACGAGCGGATCGAGCAGAAGCTGGCCGCCTGTGGCGCCAAGATCGACCGGGTCGGCTAGCCTTTCCCATACAGCGCGCCGATAACGGCAAGCGCGCGGGCATCTTGACCATGCCTGGCCACTGCCTGGACCCCCAATGGCATGCCGAGATGGCGCCCGAATGGCACGGTCATCGCCGGCAACCCGGCCAACGTCCAAAGCCGCTGTGGTGCACGGGATCCGGTGCCGGCGTCGAGTTTCGGCGCGATGCCGGTGGTCGGCGGCATGATCGCCACGCCATCGCCGATCTCTGCATTCAAGGTTTGCCGGATTCGATCCTGTTCGTTGATTGCATCGTCATAAGCGGCCTGGCTCACGGCGCGGCCGCGGACGACGTAATCGCGGAGACGGTCGCTCATGTGGGCAGTTGAGCGGACGTAATCCTCGCCATGATGTTTGGCAACGCCGAAGGCGAGGATGGTGTCGAGAACACGTTCCTCCTTGGTCGCGATCCAGTCTGGCATGCGCATCCTTTGGATCGACGTGCCAGCCTCGGCAAGGACCCGCGTTGCCCGCTCCACGGCGGCCAGCGCTTCCGGCGCCGTCTCCGCTTCGTGCCAAGGCTCCAGGACCAGGATGTTGGGCAACTTGACAGCGGGCGGCGTCATCAATTGTGGCGCTAACAGCTTAAGGATGGCTGCCGCGATGTCCGGATCGGCTGCAATGATACCTGGATGATCAATGGCGTCGCTGAGCGGCATGCTGCCGGCGGCGTCGATGGCGCCCCAACTCAGCTTGACGCCGATGCAACCGCAATAGGCGGCCGGGCGGATAATCGAGCCGATGGTTTGCGAGCCAAGCGCGGCGGGCACCAGACCGGCACCGACGGCGGCGGCTGAACCCTGCGACGAAGCGCCGGGTGTGCGGGTCGAATCGAAAGGGTTGGTCGTTGGCCCGGCTAAAGAAAGTGCATATTCCGTCGATACGGTGATCCCGGCGACCAGTGCGCCGGCGGCGCGGAGTTTGGCGACCATGGCGGCGTCTTGGGACGGTTGACGCCCGGCATGGATCGGTGTTCCCCAACCGCAAACATAACCGGCGACATCGAAAACCTCCTTAACCGCCAATAATATTCCGTGCAGCGGCCCACGCTTCGGCGTTGGCAAGGCGTCGAGTGCATGGGCGTCGGCGCGCAGCCGGTCGGGGCGTATTTCGGTGAAAGCGCGCAACGTCGGCTCAGCCCTTCCGGCGCGCCCGAGAAAGTCCTCCACCGCCGCCAGGCAGCTTCCATCGGCAGCGATCGCGGTAATGCCCCCATCAGTCACGGAACGTTCCTCCGCTGCCCTCAAGATTGAATGTCTTGGCCAGTTCCTCATCCAACTGGTCATAGATAAGCTTCTCATAGGCTCGGAAATCGGCCGCCGAAAAATCGCGCGGATGCGCCAGCTCGATCTTTTGATCCAATTTAATCCGGCCTGGTCTGGCGGTCATGACGATGGCCCGGCTCGCCAGATAGACGGCTTCTTGGACGGAATGGGTGACGAAGACGACAGTCTTTCGGTTGCGCTGCCAGATGGCGAGGAGTTGATGTTGTAAAAAACGCCGGGTCAGGGCGTCGAGGGCACCGAACGGCTCGTCCATGAGGATGATCGAAGGATCAGTCGCGAACACCCGCGCGATCGCGACACGTTGTTTCATGCCGCCAGAAAGTTCGTGAACGCGTTTGCCGGCAAAATCCTTGAGGCCGACCAAATCGAGATTTTCCAGCGCCCGCGCCTCGCGTTCGTCGCGCCCGACGCCCTGACGCTCAAGCCCGAAGGCGACATTGTCGAGGACGTTTAGCCATGGAAACAGCGCGTAGTCCTGAAACACCATGCCGTGGTCAATGTCGGGCTTACTTATTTTGTCGTCGCCGACCAGGGCCGTCCCGACGCTCGGAGGAATGAACCCGGCAAGAACGTTGAGCAGCGTCGACTTGCCGCACCCAGATGGGCCAACTAGCGCCACGAACTCGCCCGCCGGAATTTCGAGATCGATTGGGCATAGGGCTTCGACTGCGTCGCTGGCTTCGGATTTGAAGGTGACGCCAATATTGCGAATCGAGATGCTTTTCGTGTTCAAATCCGCTTCGGGAGCATTGCTCATGTCACGAGCCCCAAGCAAAACGATTGTTGAGGATGCGGAATGCGGCGTCGATCAGGACGCCGAGGATGCCGATGGTGATCATCCCGACCAGAACAAGGTCGGAGCGGAGGATTTCCATGCCGTCGGCTATCAAATAGCCAAGGCCTACCCGTGCCGCCACCAGCTCCGCGGCGATGATCGCCGCCCATCCGGTGCCGAAGGAAATCCGCAGACCGACGACGATGGTCGGCATCGCGGCGGGCAAAATGACTTTGGTGAAGAGCGCTCGGTCGGTGTCGCAGCCGAGCACTTGTCCGGCGCGAATCAGTACCGGATCGACGCCTTTGACGCCGGCGACGGTGTTGAGAAGGATCGGAAAGAAGGTGGCGATGAAAATGATGAAAATCTTACCGGATTCACCTATGCCGAACCAAAGGATCGCCAGCGGAATCCAGGCTAGCGGCGAAATTGGCCGAAATAATTCGATGACCGGATCGACGATCTTTTCCACCCGCCGCCACCGGCCAATAGCCAGGCCGAGCGGGACAGCGACCAACACCGACAGTATCCATGCCGAAACGACCCGGCCAAGGCTGGCGCCGATGTGGATGAACAGTTGACCCGATATCGCCAGGTCGATGAAAGTTTTAGCGGTGAGAAGCGGCGGCGGGAGAAGCGCGACATGGGCGTTAGTAAAAGTGACGACCGCCTGCCAAACAATGATGATGGCGCCGGCGGCATAGATATAGGGCAGTATTTGGGCAGCGGTCTTGGCACGCGTCATTGAGTGCGACCTTTCGGTGAGATTTTAGGCAACGGAACAGCCGGTGCACCCAGGGCGCACCGGCTGAACGGCGCCGTCATTACTTCATCGATGCGAGAGCTTTTATCGCAAATCTCGGATCAAACTTTGGATTGTCAGTGGGCTTCAGAATTTCGGCATCCTTCAAGAACTTGGTGTAGGCGTCGATGGTCGATTTCTCCGGCGCGACATCCAGGTTATAGACGGAAATCTTTTCCTTGATGGCGTAGGTGATCACCTTTTCCGGGAAACCGATTTGCGTTGCCCACATCTTGATCGCCTTGTCCTCGTTCTTGAGGATGAAGTCGATGGCCTGGACGATGGAGGTTATCAAATCCTGTACCAGTTCGGGCCTGGCCTTGATGAAGTCTTCGCGGGCATAAACGCCATTGCCGATGTAGTGGCCGGCCTTGATCGGGAGAATTTTCTCGGCCTTGATCAGCACTTTCGAGTGACCTGCGGCGAGCGCCGCCGAAACGTGTGGATCCCAAGTAATCCCGGCATCGACGCTATGGTTGGCGAGCAACGTCGGGACGTCCGAACCTTTGGTCTTGAAGAGTTCAACCTCGTCGATCTTGATGCCAGCGTCGGCAAGCGCCTTGACTAGCAGCGGGTATTGCTGTGATCCCTTGCCGGGATAAGCGATTTTCTTTCCCTTCAGTTCCTTGACCGATTTTATCTTGGAATCGGACGGGATGATGATCGCCGTTTGCTCAAGAACGCTGATCGCCAGAAGCTTGGCGGGCAGTCTGGCCGCGGCGACGATTGCCGGACCCATGCCGGCCGAGGCGATCTGAAGTTCGCCGGCGGCCAGCGCCTGGTTCTCAGGTGCGCCGTACGAGAACACCTTGAACTCGATCTTGACGTCATGCTTCTTTTCGATTTCGGCCAAGAGACCCATGCCCCGCGCGATGTAGATCGGCATCGTCGCCGGCTGTGTGCCGAAATTAATGGTGTCGGTAGCGCTTGCCGGCTGGGCTGGTATCAGGATCGCCGCGCCGGCCAGCACCGAGGCGATCATCGTGGATTTCATGAGATTGCGCAGCATTATCGTTCTCCCTGTTGTTTGGGTAAACGGCCGCCGCGGTTTGTTTTTCGATCTTAGAGCCCGTTTCGGAGCGGCCAGGTCAAGATAGGAAGTGCATGACCATTGCCCATAGGATTCCGGCGGGAGGTTACCCTGTCAACAAAAATAGTGACGATAGGTCATGATTTTTAATCTGATTCGAACATGGCTTGGCCGATTCGCTCCGCCGCCTGTCGGAACAAGGGCAGCTGTTTGATCGCCTTGGCGATGGAAAATCTCGGTTCGGGCGCGTGCACGGCCAAGCCCGCGACCACGTCCCCCTGCGGGTCGCGGACCGGAACCGCCATGGCGATCAGGCCGATGGCATCCTCCTGGTTATTGATCGAGTAGCCCTGAGCGACGATCTGGTCCAATTGTGCTTCCAGGTGTTCAGGCTGGGTAATCGTATATTTGGTGAATTTCTGCAGGTTCGAGGTCCGAAGCAGCCGATCCTGCGCATCCTTGTCCTGATACGCCAACAAAAGCTTACCGATCGCCGTGCAGTGGACCGGCACGTGACTTCCCGCCTTCAACTGCACCCGAAGCGGCCAGTCGCACTCGACGCGGTCGATGTAGATGATCTGATGCCCGTCCAGCATGCCGATGTTACAGGTTTCCTTAACTTCCTCGACAAGTCCCTGCAGGATGCCGTGCGTCCGGCGGGTATTCTGAGACGACGATATAGTGCATAGCGCCAACGCCAGGAGCCGCTCGCCGATATGGTAGCGCTCGCGGCTAGGATCCTTGCGCAAGAGATCGAGCTCCTCGAGTTGGCGGATCACGCGATGCACTGTTTGCCGGGGTAGGCCGAGTTCGGCCGAGATGTCGACGACGCTGAGCGGTCGGATTTCCTGGGCCACGACCTCGAGCACGGAAAGGGCTTTCTGGATCGCGGAGTTGGTTTCGGGAATTTTGCCCATGATGGCCTCGGCAATGGCGTCTGATCTAGCATCATCACGAAAAGTGAGACCCGGTGTCACGCAAAATGTCGCATGCCGCCCGGAACCACCGCCGTGGCATCGTCGCTGGCAAAGCCGGCGCAAAACCTCTAAATAGGGCCCGAAACTGCCATCTGTCGGGGTTCCGAGCCGTGAGCGTGAACGAAAAGATCGTCCTGGCGTTGCCCAAGGGCCGCATCCTCAAGGAAGTGATGCCGTTGGTCCGCCGCGCCGGGATCGAGCCGGAACCGGCGTTCGACGACCAGGACGCGCGTCAGCTTCGCTTTCAAACCAACCGCCCCGAGATCGATATCATCCGGGTCCGCAGCTTCGACGTCGCCACCTTCGTCGCCTTCGGCGCCGCGCATCTCGGCATCGCCGGCAACGATGTATTGATGGAATTCGACTATCCGGAAATCTACGCGCCGCTCGATCTCAATGTCGGACACTGCCGGCTGTCCGTGGCCGAGCCAAAGGAAATGATCGGCGGCGACGACCCCCGGACCTGGAGCTCGGTCCGGGTCGCCACCAAGTACCCGGTTCTGACCCGCAAGCACTTCGCCGCCAGGGGCGTGCAGGCCGAATGCATCAAGCTCAACGGTGCCATGGAACTGGCGCCGACGCTGGGACTTTGCCGGCGCATCGTCGATTTGGTGTCGACGGGTGCCACGCTGGAAGCCAATGGTCTGGCCGAGATCGAGGTGATTTGCCAGATCACGTCCCGCCTTGCCGTCAACCGTGCCGCCTGGAAGACCCGGGCCGACGAGATCGGCGGCTGGATCGAGCGGTTCCGGGAGGCGGCCGATGCCCTCGCGGCTTGATCAGGGTGCCGCCGGCTTCGAGGCCCGCTTTCAGGCGCTTTTGGGCCGGAAGCGCGAGACCGGGGCCGACGTTAACGACACCGTCGCCAAGATCATTGACGATGTCAGGAAGCGGGGCGATGCGGCGCTGATCGACTATTCCGAGCGTTTCGACCGGCACCGGATGACGGCCGGAACCATGCGGGTCTCAACCGATGAGATCGCCAACCACCGCGCGAAATGCGATCCGCGGACCTTGGCGGCGCTTGAGTTTGCGTACGAACGGATCAAGGCCTTCCATGCCCGCCAAAGGCCGGAGGATTTGCAGTTCACCGACGCGGCGGGGCTCGGGCTAGGCTACCGCTGGACGGCGGTCGGCGCCGCCGGCCTTTATGTGCCGGGCGGCACCGCGGCCTATCCGTCGTCGGTCTTGATGAACGCGGTCCCGGCCAAGATCGCCGGCGTCGAGCGTCTGGTGATGGTGGTGCCGACACCGGACGGCGTCGTCAATTCGCTGGTCATGGCAGCGGCCGAGCTGGCCGGCGTCGACGAGGTTTATCGCGTCGGCGGCGCCCAGGCGATCGCCGCGCTAGCCTACGGAACCGCGACCATCGCCGCCGTCGACAAGATCGTCGGTCCGGGCAACGCCTATGTGGCGGCGGCCAAGCGCCAGGTGTTCGGCGCCGTCGGGATCGACATGATCGCCGGGCCGTCGGAAATCCTGGTGCTGGCCGACGGGCGCAACGATCCTTCCTGGATCGCCGCCGATCTTTTGAGCCAGGCCGAGCACGACACGGCGGCACAGGCGATCCTAATCACCGATGATGTGGCCTTTGCCGATGCCGTCGCCGCCGCGGTGGACGGACATCTCAAGTCGTTGCCGCGCGCCGGCACGGCGCGGCAAAGCTGGAACGATTTTGGTGCCATCATCACGGTGCCGGATTTGTCGGCGGCGCTGCCGCTGGTCGACCGGATCGCGCCGGAGCATCTGGAAATTGCCGCCGAGAACGCCGAGGCACTTGCCGCCAAGGTGCGAAATGCCGGCGCCATTTTCATCGGCCGGCACGCCCCGGAAGCGGTCGGCGATTACGTCGCCGGCCCCAATCACGTGTTGCCGACGGCGCGCTCGGCGCGGTTCTCGTCCGGCTTGGGCGTGCTCGATTTCATGAAACGCACGTCGTTGATCCGCTGCGACGCCGATGGCCTTGCCGCTGTTGGTCCGGCGGCCAGAACTCTTGCCGAGGCCGAGGGTCTCGGCGCGCATGCGCTCTCGATTGCCATCCGGCTGAATTCCAAACCGAACCCCTCCGACGGCTGACCGGAACCGAGATGAGCGGGACTCAATACATCGCCGCCATCGATTTGGACGAACGGTCCGTCGTCCGGCACAGCCCGCAGGTCGATCACGAGCGGCGGGTGGCGGTTTTCGATCTTTTGGAAAGCAACGTCTTTGATCCCGCCGACACGCCGCCAGGGCCCTATCATCTCAAGCTGTCGATCGAAGACAATCGGCTGGTGTTCGACGTCCGCGACAGCGCCAGCGTATCGCTCAGTCAATTCAATCTGCCGATCGGATTGTTTCGCCGGATCGTGAAAGACTATTTCATGATCTGCGATAGCTATTTCGAGGCGATCAAGAAATTAGGCCCGTCGCAGATCGAAGCCATCGACATGGGCCGGCGGGGTCTGCATAACGAAGGCGCCGATCTATTGAAGGAACGCCTCGCCGAAAAAGTCGCTATCGACGGGCCGACGGCAAGGCGGCTGTTCACCCTGGTCTGCGTCCTTCATATCAGGTCATGAGCGGCAAATGAGCGAGCTCCCCTCAGCCGTTCTTTTCGCCTGCACGATGAATTCCATTCGCTCACCGATGGCCGAGGCGATCCTCAAGTTTCTGCACGGGCATCACATCTATGTTGATTCCGCCGGCGTCCGGCCGGGCGAGATCGACGGGTTCGCCGTCGCCGTGATGGACGAAATCGGCATCGATTTGTCGAAACACAAGGCCAAGACCTTCGATCAGCTTGAGGACAGCTATTTCGATATGGTCATCACGCTGTCGCCGGAGGCCCAGCACCGGGCCATTGAGTTGACCCGGGTCATGGCCTGCGATCTGGAATTCTGGAATACCTTGGATCCGTCGATTGTTGAAAGTGACGACCGTGAGACCCGGCTGGCCGTCTATCGGCAGGTCCGCGACCAGTTGATGGAGCGCATCAAGGCCCGGTTCCCGGTCAGGGCGGCCATCGACACTTGAGCCGGGCGCCGCATATGCCCCGATCACCCTAAAATGCGGCCCTCATCATCGCGGACCTTGACCAAAAGGTCGGTTATGGGCATTTTCTCGAACCCAAGGCTGAACCCACGGTGAAGAATGGCTAAAGAAGACCTCCTCGAAGTCTCCGGAACGGTGATGGAATTGCTGCCGAACGCGATGTTTCGAGTCAAGCTCGACAACGAACACGAGATCCTGGCCCATACTGCGGGCAAGATGCGCAAGCACCGCATCCGCGTGCTCGCCGGCGACCGCGTCAATGTCGAAATGACGCCCTACGATCTGAGCAAGGGCCGGATCACTTTCCGTTTCAAATAAGCCGGAGGGTGTCGGATGACGCGAATGCGCCCGTGCCCGACCGTCTGATTCTCGCCTCGGCATCGCCAAGGCGCCTGGAACTCCTGGCGCAGATCGGCATTTGCCCGGATCTGATCGTTGCCGCCGACATCGACGAGACGCC
>JAQBZY010000004.1 GCA_027620395.1 Pseudomonadota bacterium | reverse complement strand
AAGCCAAGAGGGGCGGCGACTGCCTCAACTACGGCTGCGTGCCATCGAAGGCCCTGCTCGCCGCTGGCCATGCCGCGGCAGCGGTCAGGGGCGCCGGCCGGTTCGGCGTCATTGCTCCGGAGCCCGGGATCGATGCCTCGCGGGTCTTCGGGCACGTCCGCAACACCATCGCCGCCATTGAGCCGAACGATTCCGTCGAGAGGTTCACCGGCCTTGGCGTCAACGTCATCAAGGCCGAAGCCCGCTTCGTCGATGCCGACACGCTTGATGCCGGCGGAACCCGCGTGCGGGCCCGGCGGTTCGTGATCGCCACCGGCTCATCGGCGTTCGTGCCGCCGATCCCCGGCCTTGACCGGGTGCCGTATCTGACCAACGAGACGGTATTCGAGGCGACCGAAATCCCCAAACATCTGATCGTCATCGGCGGCGGCCCGATCGGCATGGAGATGGCGCAGGCGCACCGGCAACTCGGCGCCGCCGTCACGGTCCTGGAACTGTTCAAGGTGATGCCCAAGGACGACCCGGAACTGGTCGACGTCGTCAGGCGGCGCTTCGCCACGGACGGAACCGTCATCCGCGAAGGGGTCAAGATACTGAGGGTGGAACCGGGCGCCGCCGGCCTTACCGTCATTCTAGACATCGGCTCGGGCGAGGAAAGGGTGGCGGGATCGCATCTGCTGATCGCCGCCGGCCGCCGGCCGAATGTCAACGGGCTCAATCTCGAGGCCGCCGGGGTCGAGTATTCCGCCAAGGGCATCGCCGTCGATGCCCGGCTTCGGACCGCCAACAAAAAGATTTTTGCCGTCGGCGACGTCATCGGTGGCTATCAATTCACGCATGTCGCCGGCTATCACGCCGGCGTGGTGATCAAGAACGCGCTGTTTCGGATACCGGCCAAGGCCGACCATTCGACGGTGCCGTGGGTCACGTTCACATCGCCGGAATTGGCCCAGGTCGGCCTGACCGAAGCCGACGCGAAATCAAAGGGCGGCGGATTGCGAGTGCTGCGTTGGCCGTTCCACGAAAACGACCGGGCCCAGGCGGAAGCCGAGACCGAAGGCTTGATCAAGGTCGTGACCGACACCAAAGGCCGAATTCTGGGCGCCGGTATCGCCGGGCCGCACGCCGGCGAATTGATCGGGACCTGGGTATTGGCGATGTCTCAGAAACTCAAGATCGGTACCGTGGCGCAAATGATCCAGCCCTATCCGACTTTGGGCGAGGTTTCGAAGCGGGCCGCCGGCAGCTTCTATACGTCGTCGTTGTTTTCCGAGCGCACCCGTAGGATCGTAAGGTTTCTGGCGCGATTCGGCTGAAGCGCCGGTGGGCGGCGAGAGAAAAATGGCAATACCGGGCAAATATCGGGTCGATCCGACGAAAAGCCTGTCGGCTAGGCTTTTGGTCCTGACCGTCATCTTCGTGATGCTGGCGGAAATCTTGATCTGGACGCCGTCGGTGGCCAGGTTCCGGGAAACCTATCTCAAGGATTTCGTGGCTCGGGCATACCTCTCGATGCTGGCGCTCGACGCCATGCCCGAAACCCAACCCAATGCCGATCTCGAGAACAAGCTTCTTTTCCATACTCAGGCGTTGGCGATCATCCTCAACCGGACCGACCGGCGAATGCTGATGGTCGGCGGCGATATGCCGCCGGAAGTGGATTTCACGGTCAATCTGGTTGATGGCGGCTATATGCGGCTGGTCGTCGATGCCTTCGGGACCATGCTCCGCGACGACAATCGGGTGCTCCGGGTGATCGGCATGCCACCGACCGACGCCGACGTGACCGTCGAGGTCCTGCTTTACGAGGGACCGCTTCGCGCCGCGATGCTCGAATTTTCATGGCGGATATTCACGCTCTCGATCGCGATCTCGCTGTTCACGGCGTCGCTGGTTTATTTTTCCCTGCAATGGCTGATGGTTCGGCCGATGCGGCGATTGACCCGCTCGATGAAATGGTTCCGTGATAACCCCGAGGATGAGCGTCGCGTCATTCAGGCCAGCAGCCGCGCCGACGAAATCGGCGAGGCGCAGCGGGAATTGGCGGAAATGCAGGCGCAGGTTCGCACCGCGCTGCGCCAGAAAGACCGCCTGGCCGCGCTCGGCGCCGCGGTCGCCAAGATCAACCACGATCTCCGCAATTCATTGGCCACCGCCGTTTTAGCGTCGGACCGGCTACAGAGCGTCGAGGATCCGGAAGTCAAGCGGGTGATGCCCAGGCTGATGAAGGCCATCGACCGCGCCGTCGAACTTTGTTCGCAGACCCTCAACTATTCATCCGAACAGGAGCTGGAGCTACGCCCGGAAAAATTCCAATTCCGCGATCTCGTCGACGAAGTTGTGATCGGCATGGAGACGACAACCGATGTCGGCCATATGAACTGGAACATCGAGATCGACGCGGCGTTGCAGGTCAACGGCGATCGCCGGCACTTATTCCGCGCGCTGCATAACTTAGGCGCCAACGCCGTTCAAGCCGGTGCCAAGACCCTGACCGTCAGCGCCGCCAACGATGGTGGCGCGGCGATCATCCGGGTCATCGACGATGGACCCGGGATGCCCAATCGGGCGCGCGAAAAATTATTTCAGCCGTTCGCCGGCTCGGCCAGGAAGGACGGCACCGGATTGGGCCTAGTGATCGTCCGCGATATCGTCCGCGCACATGGCGGCGATATTGTTCTCGAAACAACATCGGAATCCGGCACCGTTTTCAAGATTACCCTGCCGGCGGCCTGAAAAATCGCGTCAGGGCAGCCCAAGCGCGACCCCCTCGCGTCTTGGATCGGCGCCACCGCGCAGCCCCTTGGCCGTCACCTCGATGCCGTGCAGGCCGCTTTCCAGGCTCCTGAACCGGATATCGTGCCCGAGGCTGGCCAGCGCCGGCGCGATGGCGGCGAGCAGTGTCGCGGCCTCGATTTCGGTTGGGCCGTTGCGGTTGACGAAATTGGGCGCCGCGATCGCCGCTTGGATATCCATCTTCCAATCCAGGACCGCGATCACCGTTTTCAAGACATAGCCGGCGATCCGGGCGCCGCCGGGCGAACCGATGGCCAGGATCATTTTGCCATCGGCATCGAAGACGAGCGTCGGCGTCATGGTGCTGCGCGGTCGCTTGCCGGCCAGGGCGCGGTTGGCGATCGGCTTGCCGAATTCGGTCGGCAAAAATGAAAAATCCGTGAGTTCGTTGTTCAAGATGAATCCCGCCGCCATCAATTTGGAACCGAAGCCCCGTTCGACGGTGGCAGTCATCGAGACGGTATTGCCGTCGCTGTCGCGAACCGCGAGATGGGTCGTCGATTGTCCGCGCTCGGGTCCGGATTCCGCCGCCAGGTCGCCGGGCGCGCCCATGGGGCGGCCGGGCAGGGCTTGGCCCATGCTTCGGGTCGGATCGATTAGTTGTGCGCGGGCTTGCAGATAGGGCCGGCTCAACAGCCCCTCGGTCGGGACCGGCACATGATCGGGATCAGCGACGTAGAGGTCCCTATCTGCGAAGGCCAAGCGGCTCGCTTCCAAAATCAGGTGTATCGCCTCGATGGAGAACGGCGCCATCCGGGCGAGATCGAAATTCTCGAGCATGCCAAGGCTTTGCAAAAGCGCGATCCCGCCCGACGACGGCGGTCCCATGGAGCAGACCCGCCAGGCCCGGTAAGGGGTGCAGACCGGCGGCCGCTTCTTAGCCTCGTAACCGGCGATCTCGATGGCGCTGAGTGGCGCCGGGTTGGCCGGCGCATGGCTGACGGCATCGGCAATGGCCAGGGCCACCGGGCCTTCATAGAAGCCCGCCGGTCCTTTCTGGGCGACGGCATCAAGTGTCGAGGCCAAGGCCGGGTTCTTCAATATGTCATCGGCCCGGATCCGCTTGCCGCCCGGCCGAAAGTATTCCCGGGTCTCGGCAATGCGCTCGAAATCGCGGTCGCCGCCGGCGGCGCTGGCCAGCCTCGGCGATACCCGAAAGCCGTCCCGAGCGAGTTTGATCGCCGGCTCGAACAAGAGCGCCCAGGGAAGCCGGCCGTGCTCGGCATGGGCCAGCGCCAGCATCCGGATCAAGCCCGGGATGCCGACGGCACGGCCACCCAGCGCGGCCGCGGAAAATGATTTGGGCGATCCCGATGATGACAGAAACATCTCCGGCACCGCCGATTTCGGCGCCGTCTCGCGGCCATCGTAACTGTCGATGGCGCCGCCCGCTGCGGCATGATGAACCAGGAACGCGCCGCCGCCGATCCCCGATGACTGCGGCTCGACCAGGGTCAGGACCATCTCGGCGGCGATGGCGGCGTCGACGGCGCTACCGCCGGCCTTGAGAATTTCCAACCCGGCCTCGGCGGCCAGCGGGTGAGCGACGGCGATCATGGCGCGATCGAGCTTGTGATCGCTGACGGCGGCGCAGCCGCCAGCCACAAACGTGCCCGCGACGATTAAAAATAAAGTACGCCCGTTCAAAAGCATCAAAGGATATCCTTAGATTAGATACAAAGATCGCATCGGAACCGGCTAGTTTGGCGCGGTTTACGTTATACACCCGATGACAGCAAGTTATTCACAGAAATATGGTGGGTAATCCATTGTTTGAAATAGGGTTTTCGACTAATCCCCATAATTCTGCTATTGTGCAGTGCGAAATAATCTGGATACTTTCGCGACGTTCGCTTGGGAGTTAGGTGGGAGAACCGACATCGTGGACGCATCCTCATCGAGATTGCTGGCGGTGGACATTCGGGCCCGCAAGGGCACCGTCCCGCTGGTCTGCTTGACGGCATACGACACGCCGATGGCGCGCCGGATAGATCCGCATTGCGACGTGCTGCTGGTCGGCGACTCGCTCGCTATGGTCGTCTACGGCCTGGAAACGACGCGGGGCGTCAGCGTCGACACGATGATCGCACACGGGCAGGCTGTGATGCGCGGCAGCCAGCAGGCCTGCGTCATCGTTGATTTGCCGTATGGGTCTTATGAATCCGCACCGGCGCAAGCCGTTGCGACGGCGAAACGGGTCGTTGCCGAGACCGGCTGTCAGGGTATCAAGCTGGAAGGCGGCGCCGAGATGGCTGAAACGATCACCGCCATCGTCGCCGCCGGCGTACCAGTGCTTGGCCATGTCGGGCTGTTGCCGCAAAAAGCCGAGCGTCGGGGTGGGTTCAAGATCCAAGGCAAGGGCGACGGCGGTGAGAAAGTGCGCCGCGACGCCGAAGCGGCCGCCGCCCCCGGTGCCTTCGCCATTGTTATCGAAGGCACCGTCGAGGCGGTGGCGCGCCAGATCACGGAACACGTCGCCGTGCCGACCATCGGCATCGGGGCTTCGCCGGCTTGCGACGGGCAGATTCTCGTCACCCACGACATGGTTGGCCTGTTCGCCGATTTCACACCGAAATTCGTCAAGCGGTACGGCGATGCCGGCGCTCTGATCGAGCAGGCGGTTCGCGATTATGCCGGCGACGTGCGGGCCGGACGGTTTCCGGAGTTGTCGCACTGCTTTGGTGTCGCCGCGGTCGGAGTTTGAAGCCATGCAAGTCATTCGTACCATTGCCGATCTTCGGTCCCACGTCGCCACTTGGCGGCGGGACGGCCACCGCGTCGGCCTGGTGCCGACCATGGGCGCGCTGCATCCGGGGCATGCGTCGCTGATCAAGCGTTCCGCGGCCGACGCCGACCGCACGGTGGTGACGATCTTCGTCAATCCGACGCAGTTTTCGCCGCAAGAGGATTTCGCTACCTATCCTCGGGACGAGGCGCGCGATCTTGATATCATCACCGGCGCCGGCGGGCACTTGGTGTTCGCGCCGGAAATCCGCGAGGTCTATCGCGACGGGCACCGCACCAAGGTCGAGGTGCAAAGCCTCGGACAAACCCTTGAAGGCGAGTTTCGGCCACACTTTTTCGTCGGTGTCGCCACCATCGTCGCCAAGCTGCTGATCCAGGCGCTTCCCGATATCGCGGTGTTTGGGGAAAAGGATTATCAGCAGCTCTGTGTCATCCGGCAGATGGCGCAAGATCTCGATATTCCGACTGAAATCATCGGCGCCGAAACGGTGCGCGAACCTGACGGCCTCGCGATGTCGTCCCGGAACCGCTATCTGAGCAACGCCGAGCGGATCATCGCGCCGGCGATGCATGCCGCCATCAGTCAGGCCGCCGGCCGGATCGCCAAAGGGGCCAACCCGGCGACGGCGGCTGCCGAAGCGGTGTCGGAAGTCCTGAGCGCCGGGTTTCAGCGGGTCGATTATATCGCGGCCCGCGACGCCGAGACATTGCGCGAGCCGGCCAAGGGCCGGCCGATGCGGATTCTGGCCACCGCCTGGCTCGGCCAGGCCAGGCTGATCGACAACGTCGCCGTTTAGACCGTTACTTCTTTTTAGCTTTTGCCGGCTTCTTCGATTTTGCCGCTTTCGGCTTCTTCGGCGCCACATCGAGCCGGATGACGATGCCTTTGAGCTTCGCCGATACCGGCGGATAGTAGTCGAGCACCAGGGGATCGTGTCCGGGCACGATCAGATCCTCGTTACCGCCGGCAAGCCCGAACAGCTTCTGATGCCCCTCCATCATGTCGCCGATGTTGAAGACTGTCGGATACGGCTTGGCTTCCAGAATGTTGGCATACAGATGCGCCGCGTCAGACGCGACGACGACCCGGCCGCGCTTGGTCTCGACTGTCACCGACTGCAGACCCAAAGTATGCCCGCCGATGAAATGCAGTCCGATGCCAGGGAACAGCTCGACGTCGCCAGCATGGAATTTGACCCGCTCGGCATAGACTTGGCGAACCATGCTGACAATGTACTCGATGTCGTAGGCCTTGCGGAACACCGGTTGCAGCATGTGCCGGCCGGTGGCGTATGACATCTCCATGTCCTGCAGATGGAACGTCGCATTGGGTAGTTTTTCGACATTGCCGGCGTGATCGTAATGCATGTGGGTAATAATGACGTCGGTGACTTTTTTCGGATCGACGCCGACAAGTTTCAAGCTCTCGATCGGGCAACGGATCAATTGCCGCTTCCGTTCGTCGGCGGCCCGCTGATCGAAGCCGGTGTCGATGACGACGGTGCGGGATTTCGATTTTGCGACCCAGACGAAATAGTCGATCGGCATCGGCCCATGGTGCGGGTCAGGATCGTCGACGAAATTATCGCGGGCATCGCGTTCGTGACGTGCGTACTTGATGGCGAAGAGATCGTAGATTTCCTTGTTGGCCATGTTCGGTTCCTCCCCGGATTTGATCGGAGTGTGCCACCGCTACTTAATAAAAACCAGTGCCGGACCGGCTGACCCGTCGCCGGAGTTGCCGAGCGCGGCGGCGGCGTGCAAAATTCCATGACCGGCGCCGATCGGGCGCCGGATCAGGAGAACGGCCATGGCGCTTGATGATCTGGATGCGGAAATCGCTTACCTGATGAACGTCCTCGAAGGCGATGTCGAGGATTTGCACGAAGTCGAATTTCGGTTGCGCCAAGCAATCTCGGCGCTCCGCGCCGAAGGTCTGCCGGTGCCCGAAGACCTGCTTCGCCTGGAAGCGGAATTGGACCGCCGTCTTTCGAGCAAGGATTGATCGGAAGTTTCAGCCGCCGTCCGCTCCGCCGGTTGCGGATTTGATCTCCGATGCGGCCTTCGGCGACCCAATTTCGTCAAGATCGCCGTGTACCCGGCCGCCTTCCTCGATGGCCAGGCGGCCGTATCTGATCTTGCCGGAAACCGAACCGCCATTATGCACGACGAGGCGGTCCCTGGCCGTTAGATTGCCTTCGAAACGGCCGCGCACGATGGCGATGTCGATCTCGACGGTTCCCTTGTAGACGCCGTCCGGCGAAATTTCGATCACCCGGCTGTTCATGGACGCTTCGACGTAACCTTCGACGACCAAAGTATCGCAATCCTCGATCTCGACCCCCTTGAGCTTGATGTTGGGGCCGACGATGAGCCGGCTTTCGCCGCGGCTCTGTTTCGAGGCCGATGCGGCGCCATGCCGCGGGCTTGGCTTTGCGGCGTCAGTAGGCGGAATCCCTAAAAGATGCGGCGCCCGGCGTGCCGCATCGTTGGGTTTGCAGGCGATGGCGGCTTGGGCGTCCTTGGAAAACAGAGCCATGTCGGGGAATCCTTATTCGGGGTGCTGGCCGGGTTGGTCCGGTCTGCAACTGATCGCACGGCAATGCGGCACCGCTAAGGCGCGGCCGTGGCCATTTCAGGGCCTGCCCGGGCGGAAGCTGTACCGATAGATGGCGCCGGCGGGCACGGCCATCAAGATGCCGATCAAAGCGGCTAGGAAAGCACGCCATTTCATACCATTGGCATGTCAATGTGGCGGCCCGGAGACAACCGCTCAGCCCGGATCGGCGAGCGGCCTGGCGTATTGTGGCTCGGTGTCCCAGGGAAAGAACATCCAGACGTCTTGAGCGATCTCGCGGACGTAGCTGTCGACCAGGGCGGCTCCCTTGGGCTTGGCATAGACCGTGGCGACATGGGCCTTGGGCAGAATCCGCTTCGCTTCCTGGAGCGTCGTTCCGGTATCGACCAGATCGTCGACCAGGATCCAGCCGGCGCCGCCATCTTGCAGTGCCGCATCCGGTGTCTTGAGGACGCGGAGCCGGCCCTGCACCTGCTCGTCGTAGGTGGTGATGCAGAGCGTGTCGACGGTGTGGATCGAAAGCTCGCGTGCGACAATGGCCGCCGGCACCAATCCGCCGCGGGTCAGCGCGACGATGCCGTTCCATCTCGACGACGGCAGCAACTTACGGACCAGGGACCGGGTATCGCGGTGCACCTCGGCCCAGGTGACGATGTGGTGCTCGATATCATCGCGAAGCTGGACCATGCAGGAACCCCGAAAAGCGCAAGGCCGGCGCGTCGCCGAGCCGGCCTCTGCTGATCAATATTCAGACGCTCTCAACGAACGTACAGATGAACCTCGTTGGTGCTCGCCCGATCCAAGGTCTTGGCGGCGACCGCGACCCGGTTCGGCGGCAGGCCCATCTCGACCAGGGACCGCATCACGTTTTCCGCGTGTTGGCGGGCCTTGTTGGCATTGAGTGCGATCCTGGCCGCGCCACCGGCCGACGGCGCTACCGCGACGAGATCGAAGAAGGCGTCCGGCCGGCGCTCAAGCGCCTTCGAAACTGCGGTATAGAGTGCCTGTTGATAGGGTACGTTGGCGCGGTCGAAGCGGATCACGACCAAGGGTGCGCGGCCGGCGGTATCGAGCGGCATGCCAGCACTCTGCTGTGCGCCAGAAGACGACAGCACCGCCTTGTTGACCAGGCTGCCGCCGAACATTTCGCCCGACTTGATGCCTGCCGAGATCAGATTGAGGTTCGAGCGCTCGGTGGTGACATAATTGGTCTGCCGGCGGACGTCGGCCGAAAGTTCCTTGAGCAGGCGGTCGATCAGGACCGCGGTCCGGTTGACCTCGTCCTCGATGATCGCCAGTTGCCGGTGATCCTCGTCGACGGCGCCGGAAACCGTGAATGCGGCGCGGGCCGATTCGGACAAATAAGACGACAATGTCGAATTATTCGAAACCGCCGCCGCCAATTCGTTCATGCGGTTGATTTCGTCGGCGATGCGGTCGAGGTCGACCTGCGCACTTTTGAACTGCTGTACCAGGATCGGGTTGCCGGGCGTGGTGCCTACTTGGAGGCGGGAATTCACCGCCGCTATGGTGCCATGATACTGCTGCGAGTTGGACACTAGGCTGGTGCGGAGCCGCTGTAATTCGTCGTTCTGGGCACCGATGGAATTCTGCAGCCGAATCAATTCGTTTCTGAGTTCCTCGACCTTGGTCCCGACGAAGGTACCGGTCGATGCGCCGGGCGTGACGCCGGTCGGAACGAATTTGGTGTTGCCGAGCGGCGGCTGACCCGCAGGCTGGCCAGCAGCAGCTTGCTGTTGGGCGGCGGATTGTGCCGGCGCCTTGGCGGCGGCCTGCTGCGAATTCGTGTTGCTGGCGGGGTCCGAGGATTCAAGCGACGGCCAGAACGAACTGCCGCCCGACGAACATGCACCAAGCAGAAACAGTGCTCCGGCAACTGTAAACCGCAACTTGGAAAAATCTTTCAAGACCATCCCAGACGACCACCCTTCAAACTGTTTTTTGATGATTCGTCGTGTCCCCGAGCATTGCCGGCGGATCGTATTCGACAAACCTTCCCCCTATTCCGCGCCGATATTACTCAAACCGTCAGATAGCGACAAGGTGATTGTTTTGTTTGGGAAATCTGCCCTCGATTCCGTCGACCGCCGGTCCTGCCGGGGACTGCTCGCGGAATTGCCGCGCTCGCCGCCACGGTTCCCCTGGGACTTGTCAGGCCGGGAACGCTGGAGTAGGTTCCCCGGCCTTTCAAGAGGCAGTGCGCCCGTAGCTCAGCTGGATAGAGCGCTTGACTACGAATCAAGAGGCCGGGAGTTCGAATCTCTCCGGGCGCGCCAATTTTTCCCTAAATATCAAACCGTTGAGCCTAAATCTCTGGCTCGAGCGGCTCACACCGGTTTTATCTTGGTGCGTTTTATCTTGTCGGTGTTCTGACCTTCGATTCGGATCAGCCGGGTCGGGCCGGCCCGATACGGGGCATGCACGGCGCCGGTGACGTATAGATGCGCGTCGCCCGGGACCAGTTTGTAGGTCCTGGTTTTTTCGACCAGGGCAGGGGTCTCGCCCTGGGCCTGCTCGACGATCCGCCAATCGGTCATTTCGGTCTCGCCGGCGGCTTGGCCGTAGACCGCCCAAGTCGGCCCATGGTCGTGCGGCTCGCCGTTTTTCGCCCCCTTGTAGACATGGGCGCAGATACAGAACCCAAACTTCGGATCCTCATAGAGGACATTGCGCTCCTTCTCGGCCGTCGACGGCACGTGGGTGGCAATGAAGCTTTGATCTGTGAGCACCTTGGCGACCAAGCCGCGAACCGCTTCCTGGCCGGCGGTGCCGGCATCGGATTTGAGGGCGCTTCGGCAATCGTCGGCGAATTTCTCGAGCGTGTAGAGCATCTGTTCCTCCCAAGATCGGATCTTGGAAAGGTTAATCCGAGCCGCCCGGAATTGCATCTTTCTCTTTGCAAGGGGCGAATATATGTCGTTGCCTTGGCGGCGGCGGAGGACTTGATCGATGCGAGGGTTCGGACGGTTTGGATTGGCGGCGGCCTTGTTTTCGGCCTCGGCGGCGGGATTGGTGCTGGAAATCGTCGCCGCCCGCCTGATCGCGCCCTACGTCGGAATGTCGCTCTATACCTGGACCGCGATCATTGCCACTGTGCTGGCCGGAATGTCGGCCGGGCACTGGATCGGCAGCCGGCTAGCCGAGGCTCCGGACGAGCGGGTTCTCGGCCGGGTCGCCATTCTGCTGGCGCTCTCTGCCGGCAACGTCTTGTTCGTGCCGTTGCTGCTGCGCTGGACGGCGCCGGCAATTCTCGGCGATCCCGGCAACATTCTGGCCGCGGTTTCGTTGTTGTCGGCGGTGTTGTTTTTTTTACCCAGCCTTCTGATCGCGGCGACCTCGCCGATGCTGACCCGGCTGGCCTTGGATGCCGAGCCGGACCGGCGCGGCATTGTCTTGGGGCGGATGTTCGCGCTCGGCGCCGGCGGCGCCATTCTGGGCACGCTCGCGACCGGGTTCCTATTCATTTCCTGGATCGGCTCGCAAGGAACGCTGATCTGTGTCGCGGCGCTGCTTGGCCTTCTAGCGGCATGCTTCGGCGTCTGGGCAAAGCGGCGGCGGAGCGGCGTGATGGCGGCGGCGCTCGGCATGCTGGTGGCGATCGGCGGTGGTGCCGGGCATCAATACCTGACCGCCGACTACTGTACCGTGGAAAGCAACTATTATTGCATCCGGGTCATCGACTTCGAACGCGAGACGGGGCGCGTCAGCAAGCTGATGGTGCTCGACCACATGGGGCACGGCATCAACGACCGCGACGATCCGTTGCTGATTCAAAGCTCCTATGTCGAGTTGACCGACGTCATCGTTAGAAACCGTTTCCCTGGCCGATCCGACATCCAGAGCTATTTCATCGGCGGCGGCGCATTGACCCTACCCCGGGCTTGGGCGGCTCGGTTTCCGGAAGGCCGCCATACCGTTGCCGAAGTCGATCCCGCCGTCACCGGCGTGGCCCGGGACCGGATGTGGTTCGCCGATCCGGCCCAGGTCGATGTCCAACACGCCGACGCCCGGGTTTATCTGCAATCGCTACCGGCGGTGGCGCGGTTCGACGCCGTTGTCGGCGACGCCTATCACGATTTCTCGGTGCCGGCGCATCTGGTGACGCTCGAGTTCGCCCGCGAGGTCAAGAGCCGCATGACCGCCGAAGCCGTTTTCGCCATGACCGTCATCGACGGCCGCCGGGAGCCGAGATTGCTTCTATCGATGCTCCGAACCATGGGCGAAGTGTTCCCGGCCGTCGAAATCTGGGCCGACAGCCGGCAGGCCGCCGCCGCCAAGCGGCTGACATATCTGTTGGTCGCGTCGGCGCACCCGGTCGAAGGCAACCGCCTGCAATCGCAAAGCGGTACCGGCAAGGAATGGATCCGGCTTTCGCCGGGCGCCGTCGCAGGCAGGTTGGCGCCCGAGGACGTGCCGGTCCTGACTGACGACTTCGCACCGGTCGACCGCCTGCTCGGCGCCATCGTCGCCAGCGAGGATTGACGATGGCCGCCTTGCAACCGCTCAAGGGCATCCGGGTTCTCGATCTGACCAACGTTCTGGCCGGCCCGTTCTGTTGTCATCAGCTGGCGCACATGGGCGCCGACGTGATCAAGGTCGAGTTGCCCGGGACCGGCGATTTGGCGCGGCAATTGGGCGGCGATCCGGAACTCAACAAAAAACTGATGGGAATTTCGTTCCTGGCCCAGAACGCCGGTAAGCGCTCGATCACCATCAATATGAAAACTTCATCCGGCAAACGGGTGTTTCTCGATCTGGTCAAGACGGCGCGGGTCGTGGTCGAGAATTTCCGCCCCGGCGTCATGGATCGCTTGGGCGTCGGCTACGATGTCCTCAAGGGCGACAATCCCGGACTCATTTATTGCGCGATCTCCGGATTTGGCCAGAACGGCCCACTCGCCGAGATGCCGGCCTACGATCAGATCGTGCAGGGGATGTCGGGGATCATGAGCATCACCGGCGATCCCGATACGGCGCCCTATCGGGTCGGCTATCCGCTCGCCGATACCGTCGGCGGCATGACGGCGGCGTTCGCCATCGCCGCCGCGCTAGCCAATGCAGACCGCCAGGAAGGCTGTCTGATCGATGTGTCGATGCTGGAGGCGACTTTGGCCAGCATGGGCTGGGTGGTCTCCAACTATCTGGTCGGCGGCATGATTCCAAAACCGATGGGCAACGACAATTTCACCGCCAGTCCGTCCGGCACCTTTCGGGCCGGCCAGGGGTTGCTCAATATCGCCGCCAACAAACAGGAACAGTTCGAGGCCGTCTGCGACACGATTGGCCGGCCCGAGCTCAAGACCGATCCCAGATATGTAGAACGGCAAGCGCGGTTGCAGAACAGGGCCGCGCTCAAGGCGGAACTGGAAGTGGCGTTGGCCTCGGCGACGGCCGAAGACTGGGTCCGGCGCTTGAACGAAGCCGGCGTGCCGTCGGGGCCGGTCCTGACGGTGCCGGAAGCGCTGGCCACCGAACAGATCGCCAGCCGCGGCATGATCGCGGATTTCGAAAATGTTCCAGGCGTCGAGCGCGACATATCGCTGCTCAGGACCGGATACAAAATCGACGGTCAACCGGCGGCGGTCGCGGCGCCACCGCCGGAACTCGGTCAGGATACGGACGCGATCCTCGC
>JAQBZY010000003.1 GCA_027620395.1 Pseudomonadota bacterium | reverse complement strand
GTTTTCGTTCCGTTCCCAATGAGCGACCGCGCCGCCCGAACGGCGCCGGCGGCATCGTCGATCGTCATGCCGCTCAACAATGCCAGCTCGAACCGGTTCGGCAGTACCATGTCGGCCATCGGCAGCAACTTTCGGCGATAGAAATCCGGAAGTTCCACGTCGACGTAAATTCCTTCCCGGTCGTCACCGAGCACCGGATCGACGATCAATTGAAACTTGCCGCCGCTTTCCCGGTGCCGTTCGATCTCGGCCATCACCTGGGCACCGGTTTCGACGCTGCCGAGATAACCGATCAGCATGGCCAGCGGCGCGCCGCCGATGCGGCCGAGCACGCTGCCCAGCATCGCCGCCACTTCAGCCGACGGAACGGACGACCCGGCCGGTCTCCCGTGCCCCGGATGATGCGACAATCTGACCGTATCGATGGGCCAGACGTCGAACCCCAAGGCCTGCAATGCCGGCACCGCGATGGCGTTGCCGACGTAGCCGTGCGCGACCCGGGATTGTATGGTGATAACCTGCATTGGCTGAGCTTGCCACATCCGAGGCAGCTATTATAGTTCCGCCGCACTGCACAATATTCGCCCGAGACCGCAAGGGAGACCGAGCATGCCCGAAGCCATTCGTCCGCGCCGTTCTGTCCTTTATATGCCTGGCTCGAATGCCCGGGCACTGGAGAAAGGGCGCACGCTTGCCGCCGACGGTCTGGTCCTCGATCTTGAAGATTCAGTGGCCCCCGACATCAAGCAGACGGCCCGGGAGGGCATCGCCTCGGCGCTCGCCGCCGGCGGCTACGGCGAACGGGAGATCGTGGTCCGGACCAACGATCTGGCGACCGAGTGGGCCGAGGCCGATCTTGCCGCCGTCGCCAAGATGCCGAACTGCCACGCCGTGCTGCTGCCGAAGGTCGAAAGCGCCGCCATGGTCCAAAAAGCGCTCGCCATCCTCGATTCAGCGGGGGCGCCTAAGACGCTCTCGTTCTGGTGCATGATGGAAACGCCGCTCGGCATTTTGAACGCCAAGGAAATCGCCTTCGCCGATCCCAGGGTCGGATGTTTGGTGCTCGGTACCTCCGATCTGGCCAAGGACTTGAACTGCCGGCATGTGCCAGGGCGATTGCCGTTTCTGATGGCGCTCGAACATTGCATCCTGGCGGCCCGGGCGGCGAAAATCGCGGTCCTGGATGGCGTGCATCTCGATCTCGACGACGATGCCGGGTTCCGAGCCGCTTGCGAACAGGGTCGCGATCTCGGCATGGACGGCAAGACCCTCATCCACCCGAAGACCATCGCCATCGCAAATGAGGTCTTCGCGCCGTCGACGGCGGATGTCACTTGGGCCAAGCGGATCATCGCCGCGCATGGCGAAGCGGTGAAGGCGGGTAAGGGGGTGATCCTGGTCGACGGCAAGCTGATTGAGAATCTGCACGTCACCGAAGCCAAGCGCCTAGTCGGGCTCGCCGACGCCATCGTCAACCGGACGTGAGGGAATGCCGATGACCGGCAAAACAAATACCGGAAATTTCTTCGAGGACTTCAGACTCGGCCAGGTGCTTGGACACGCCACGCCAAGGACGGTCTCGGAGGGCGATATCACGCTTTATGGCGCGCTTTACGGTGGCCGCTTCGCGGCAACGTCGTCGGTCGAGTTCGCCCGCGGCATCGGCTACCGGGCGCTCCCGGTCGACGATTTTCTGGCCTTTCATATCGTCTTCGGGAAGACCGTGCCGGACATTTCCCTAAACGCCGTCGCCAATCTCGGTTACGCGTCCGGCATCTTCGGCGTGCCGGTTTTCGCCGGCGACACGCTTAGTGCAATGTCGGAAGTCATCGGGCTCAAGGAAAATTCCAACGGCAAGACCGGCGTCGTCTACGTGCGCACGACCGGCGTCAATCAGCGCCGTGAAACGGTGCTCGACTACGTCCGCTGGGTGATGGTGCGAAAGCGGGACGAAAGCGTGCCGGCGCCAGACGCGCGACTGCCGGATTTGCCGAACGCCGTCGACGCGGCGGCGCTCAAGGTGCCGGATGGTCTTGATCTCGGCGCCTACGATGCCGGACTCGCCGGCAGCCAGTATCTTTGGGACGATTATGCCATCGGCGAAAAAATCGACCATGTCGACGGGTCGACGGTTGAAGAAGCCGAACACATGTTGGCGACGAGGCTCTATCAGAACACTGCCAAGGTCCACTTCAACCAGTTTGAGCAGAAAGCGGGACGGTTCGGCCGGCGCCTGGTTTACGGCGGGCACGTGATCTCGACGGCCCGTGCACTTTCCTTCAACGGTCTCGCCAATGCCTTCAAGGTGGTGGCGATCAATGCCGGACAGCACGCCAATCCGATCTTCGCCGGCGACACCATCCATGCCTGGTCGGAAGTGTTGGCCATGGCCGAAATCGACGGCCGGCGGGACTTGGGCGCGCTACGGCTTAGGACCGTCGCGACCAAGGATAGAGCTTGCGCCGATTTTCCGCTCAAGGATCAGGCCGGCAAATACCTACCCGACGTGGTGCTCGATTTCGATTATTGGGCACTGATGCCGAGACGCCACTAGGGCAAATCCCGAGCCGGCAATTCGCGGGGATGCCGGCGCCGAGCCTATCATATTTGGCAAATTCCAGTTGATCGCGAATCCGCGTCCTGAATATAAAAGAGGCGTCAGGTGACGTGGGTCCTGGGAAACCCGCGCCGCGCACCGCTGGGACGGCACCCCTGACGCCTCTTGGAGCCGGCCAGGCTCCGTCGCATGTGAGGCATCACCGCCGTTCGTCCGCTTCGGACGCACCCTGGGCAGAGATCGACCCGAGGCGACGAACGTCCATCCGTCGGCGTCAAACGCCAGCAGGACAGACGCGGCAACGACCGTTTCACCGCAAGGCCGGAGCGCCATCCTGTGAAGGATAGGGCGAAACCCGGCGTTTCGCCTTGCCGCCCGAACGGGCGGCCCGCCCGGCGCTGCCGGCGTAAACGCCGGAAACGCCACCCAGACCCGATCCGCCTCCCGAAGGTGCGGCGCGGAGCAAGGCTTGGCCGTGCAGGCGGAAGGCGTCTCTCGAAAGACTTGGCAGCCGAAGTTGCCGCATCCGTCGATCAACTCCGTGCCGAAACCGGTGTGTCCGGCACGGGCGTCATTACACCACCACATGCGGCTGGAAGCATGCGACCGGTTCAACTCGGACGGCAACTTTGAAAAGCGGGGGTAAGTATAGATTCCTGTGCATAACAGCCGGGCTTATCCCCATTGTGTGCACAGTTTGTCCACATTACCGTCATGGCCGCCGCCGCCGTTTATTAGAATACTGAAAGATTTCCGGTGGTTGCGGTATCCTGCCGTACCTCGTTAAGCTTCGGGATTTGATGCGTCTTGTTGACTTGCCGCAGGGCGGCGGGTACCACTGATTGACGCAAAATGTGCACTGCAATAGTGCTGCCCAGGGGCTTACAGGGGACGAGGTGCGACCGATGACCGACCGTAACCGACCGCTCTCGCCGCATCTTCAGATCTACCGGCCGCAGATCACATCTATTCTTTCGATCACGCATAGGATGACCGGCATTGCGCTGGTGTTCGGCGCCGTCATGCTGGTCTACTGGCTGATGGCGGCGACCTACGGACCGGCGCCGTTCGCCACCGCCCAGGCGGTGATGGGGTCTTGGATCGGCAAGATCGTTCTGGCCGGCGTCATTTTCTCGCTCTGGTACCACCTCGCCAATGGCATCCGCCATCTGGCCTGGGACATCGGTCTTGGCTTCGAACTCGATCAGGTCCGCAATTCCGGCCTCGCCGTGGTCGCCATCTCGGTCGCACTCACGGCGCTCACCATCGCCGTGATCGCGGGAGGTGTGTGATGGAAATGCGCTCGCAACTCGGCCGCGTCCGTGGCCTCGGTTCGACCCAAGATGGGTCACATCATTTCTGGGTTCAGCGGTTAAGCGGCATTGCCCTGATCCCGCTGGTGATCTGGTTCGCCGTGGTGGCGCTGCCACTGGTCGGCGCCGATATCGCCACTTTCAAGGCCTTCGTCGGCCGGCACTACAATCCGGTGCTGCTTGGGCTTCTGATTGTCGCCGGTTTCTATCATGGCCAACTCGGCCTACAGGCGGTGATCGAGGACTACGTGCACGGCGAAGCGGCCAAATTGACGGCACTCATCGGGGTTAAGTTCGGCGCCGTTCTGATCGGCGCCTGTGGGCTGTTCGCCATTATCCGCCTGACGTTCGGGAGCTGACGCCTAATGACAAAAGCCTACGAAATCGTCGATCACAAATATGACGTCATTGTCGTCGGCGCCGGCGGCGCCGGGCTCCGCGCCACGCTTGGCATGGCCGCGGCCGGTCTCACCAAGGTGTTTCCGACCCGCTCGCACACCGTCGCCGCGCAGGGCGGTATCGGCGCCTCGTTGGGCAACATGGCCGAGGACAACTGGATCTGGCACATGTACGACACCGTCAAGGGCGCCGATTGGCTCGGCGACCAGGACGCCATCGAATACATGTGCCGCGAAGCGGTGCCGGCGGTCTATGAGCTTGAACACTATGGGGTTCCGTTTTCCAGGACCGACGATGGCCGCATCTATCAGCGCCCGTTCGGCGGCCATATGTCCAACTTCGGCGAGAAGCCGGTGCAGCGCGCCTGCGCCGCCGCCGACCGCACCGGGCACGCGATTCTGCACACCCTCTATCAGCAGTCCTTGAAGCACGACGCCGAGTTCTTCGTCGAATACATCGCCATCGATTTGATCATGGCCGACGACGGCACTTGCCAGGGCGTGCTGGCTTGGAACCTGGATGACGGCAAGATGCACCGCTTCCAGGGCGCGATCACGGTGTTGGCCACCGGCGGTTACGGTCGGGCGTATTTTTCCTGTACATCGGCGCATACTTGCACCGGTGACGGCAACGGCATGGCGGCTCGGGCCGGCATACCGTTGCAGGACCACGAGTTCGTGCAGTTCCATCCGACCGGCATTTACGGATCGGGCTGCCTGATCACCGAGGGTGCCCGCGGCGAAGGCGGGTATCTGACCAATTCCAAGGGCGAGCGGTTCATGGAACGCTACGCGCCGACGGCCAAGGACCTGGCCAGCCGCGATGTCGTCAGCCGCGCCATGACGGTGGAAATCCGCGAAGGCCGGGGCGTCGGCGACGACAACGACCACATTCACCTGCACCTTGAGCATCTCGGCGCCGAAGTCCTCAACCAAAGGCTTCCCGGCATTACCGAGACGGCGCGTATCTTCTCGGGCATCGATGCGACCAAGGAGCCGATCCCGGTGTTGCCGACGGTGCATTACAACATGGGCGGCGTGCCGACCAACTACCGTGGCGAGGTGTTGCGCCCGACCGAGAGCGAGCCCGACCGGGTCAACCCGGGCCTGATGGCGATCGGCGAGTGCGCCTGCGTCTCGGTGCACGGCGCCAACCGCTTGGGCACCAACTCGCTTCTCGATCTGGTCGTGTTCGGCCGCGCCGCCGCGATCCGCGCCGCCGAACTAGTCAAGCCCGGGCAAACTCCGCCGCCATTGAACAAGGCCTCCGCCGATGCCGCGCTTGAGCGCTTCGATAAACTTCGCAATGCGTCTGGCGCCCATTCGACGGCGGCCATTCGCGGTGAATTGCAGCGCGTCATGCAGAATAACGCCGCCGTCTTTAGGACCTCTGAAGTCTTGAAGGAAGGCGTCGATCTGGTCGACGGCGTGGCGGCGAAGTTGAAGGACATCAAAGTCACCGACCGCTCGTTGATCTGGAACTCCGATTTGGTCGAAACGCTGGAACTCACCAATCTGGTGCCGTGCGCGCTGGCGACCATGCATTCCGGCGAAGCCCGGCACGAAAGCCGCGGCGCACACGAGCACGAGGATCATTCCGAACGCGATGACGTCAACTGGATGAAGCATTCACTGGCCTGGATCGGCGCCGACAATTCGGTTCGGCTGAGCTACCGTCCGGTGCACACCTACACCTTGACCGACGAGGTCGAGTATATCGTGCCCAAGGCCCGGGTTTATTGAGGCGGAGATAGAACATGGTTGAATTCACACTCCCCGCCAATTCGAAGATCATCACTGGCAAGACCTATAAAGCCGAGGCTGCGGCTCGCATCCGGACGTTTCGGATTTACCGCTGGGATCCGGATTCCGGCGAGACTCCCCGGATCGACAGCTACGAAATTGATCTCGACAAATGCGGCCCGATGGTTCTGGACGCCCTGATCAAGATCAAGAACGAAATCGATCCGACGCTGACTTTCCGCAGGTCGTGCCGGGAAGGGGTGTGCGGATCGTGCGCTTTCAATATTGACGGCACCAACACGCTGGCCTGCACCAAGGCCATCGACGACATCAAGGGCGATGTGAAGATCTATCCGCTGCCGCACATGCCGGTGATCAAGGACCTGGTGCCGGACTTGAACGTGCCTTACGCGCAGTACCGCTCGATCGAGCCGTGGCTGCAAGCCGACACCCAGCCGCCGACGACGGAACGCCGGCAAAGCCCGGAAGAGCGCGAAAAGCTCGACGGGCTCTGGGAATGCATTCTTTGTTTCTGCTGCCAAACCAGTTGCCCGAGCTATTGGTGGAACGGTGACCGCTATCTCGGTCCGGCGATCCTATTGCAGGCCTACCGCTGGATCGCTGACTCGCGCGACGAGGCGGCCGGCAAACGGCTCGACAATCTGGACGATCCGTTCCGGCTGTTCCGTTGCCATACCATCATGAACTGCACCAACACCTGCCCGAAGGGCTTGAACCCGGGCAAGGCGATCGCCGAAATCAAGATGGCGTTGGTGAAACGGCGCTGAGGCGGTTGGCGCCCGCGTCGGCGGGCGTCTCGGGACCAGGTTCACAAGTCTGACCAAGTCGCGGGTGGTGGATTTCGAGCGTCGAGCCAACACCGCTCGTCACCCCGGACTTGTTCGGGGACTATCCTGAAAATTGCCGCGTCACGGGCACGTCGCGGCCGATTTCTGGGCGGCCGTTGGACGTTTACGCGTAGTAAGGCGACTGCATGTCCCGGCTGGCGGCTTCGGTCAGACTGGCGTCAAACACCCGGGTGTAGAATGCCGCGTTCATTCTTCTTGCCGTTTGCGGAAATGTCTCGATAGCAAACGCCGTCGCGTTCTCGACCGTGTCGAAGGCATCGACACCGCCGATGGTGTTAGTATTGAGACCGCTCAGCCAAGTTTTCGCGATGAGGCCGGGCTGTTGCTTGAGGACCGGATTGCGGTCTCTCCAGGGCGCCTTTTCAAACGGCAGATTGATCTGAACTTCCGTATAGACGAAGGCGCCCGGCTTGCGGTTTGGCGCGGCGCCGAAATGCGGCGACTCCAGCCCCAGGCTGGCCTCTTTGACGATCGTGGCATCGAAAATCCGCGTATTGTGCGCGGCGCCAAAGCCACCGGCTTCTTCGGGAAAATAGCCGGTCACGAACGACAGGGCGTTCTCAATGCTGTCGAAGGCATAGATGCCACATAGGGAGTTCGTTTTCACGCCGGAGAACCAAGTTTTGTTCATAAAACCTAGCTGTTTTTTAATCACCGTGTTGATTTGCTGCCAGGGCGCTTGGTCGAACGGGACCGAAATCTGAACTTCCGTATAAACGAACGCTTTGGGTTCCATGGCGTCGTCCTTTGTTGGTGGGTTCGTGTTGGCGGCCATTAACTTGTATTTAGCAAGTAATATGGCTTTTAGATAGACTGATTGTATTTTGCAAGTAAAATTTTTAGAATGCTTACATGAGAAATCAAAACAAGATGCGTCAGACCGGGTGCCCGGTCGCATTCGGTCTTGATACCTTCGGAGATCGGTGGAGTTTCCTGGTTCTCCGGGAAATGATGCTGAAGGGAAAAAAGACCTACGGCGAATTCCTCGGAATGAATGAGGAAATCGCGACCAATGTGCTTGCTGATCGGCTAAGGCACCTGGAAAACGAAGGCATCATCACGAAGTCACGCGACCCAGAAAATCGCCGCAGTAATATTTATGCACTCACCGACAAAGGCCGGGATCTCGCGTCAGTCTTCGTCGAGATCATCCTATGGAGCGGCAAATACGACCGACGGACGATCGCTCTCAAAGAAGCCGTCGATAAAATCAAGAAAGATCGAAAGCGGTTCGAGGCAAGCATCCGCGCCAGCTGAGCGGGCGCCAGGGCATTCCATGAGCGGCGGAGATTGGAACTTACTTCAGATCGATGCTGCCGGTGATGTCCTTGGTGACGCCGAGGCCTTCAATCGTCAACGTCACCTTGGCGGAAATCTGCTCGTCGCCCTTGAGCTTGCCGGTCCGGATGGCGTCCTTGACGGCGGTTTCGATTTCCCGTTGCGAGGTCACGCCGACATTTTTCAGGAACTTGCGCACCTGCATGTTGAAGACATCGTCATCCATTCCGGCTTCTCCTCAATGTAAAGTGGTTCCATCATTCGGCGAATAACGGCTCTTTTCATAGAGCCACTATTTATCTATTCATGCACCGTCTCTGCCCGCAATATAGGAAGCCGTGGGCGGGGCGGCAATCAAAGTCGCAAAACCGGAGTTATCGCCATGTACGTGCCGCCAGCCTTCAAGAGCGAGGACGCCGCCCTCGGCGAACGCCTGATCGCCGAAAACGCCTTCGGACTTTTGATCACCACCGGCTCGCCACCCAACGCCAACCACATTCCGATGTTGCGCCGCGCCGACGGCGTGTTGATCGGGCACGTGGCCAAGGCCAATCCGCAGTGGCAAGCCTTCGATGGCAAGGCCGAGGCGGTGGCGGTCTTTTTCGGCCCGCATGCTTATGTGTCGCCCAACTGGTACGTGACGCCGGCGATGGTGCCGACATGGAACTACGCTGCCGTGCATGTCTTCGGCGCGCCCCGGATTGTCGAAGGAGAAAAGGCTGCCGATGTGCTCCGCGCTCTCGTCGGCACGTTCGAAAGTGACGCCACCGGCAACTGGCGGCTCGAAAATTTACCGGACGGGATGTTGGAAAAGCAGATCAAGGGCATCGTTGCCTTCGAGATGCCGGTCGACCGGATCGAGATCAAGACCAAGCTCAACCAAAACCGCAGCGCCGCCGACGCGGCGGCGGTGCAAGCAAAGTTGGCGGCCAGCATCGATCCATTGGCCCGGGCGACGGCGCAGATGATGGCGGCGATCAAGCGCGATTAGGCTTTGGCCGCCATGCTGTTGGCGGCGATCCAGCGGGCGAGTCCGAACGCATAAGCGGCGGCAAGTGCGTGGATCGGCATCTCCGGCGCAGAGGCGAACTTGTTGACCGGCCGGGTTAGGGCTGAGTCCAACATGCCGTCATGGCGAAGGCCCGGACTGCCGCCATGCTCAGTGATGGATGCGGCATGCAGCAATACGGCGGCATCCTTTCGGAGCCAGATCGGTTCGTTCATTTTGCCAGTTTGCGGAGAACGTCACGGTATGTGCGCATCGCCTTTTCACCGGCTTCCATTTGGCGCGCGAGAATTTCTTTCGGCAGGATGACGCCGGTCGAATTGTCGATCGACGTCAATTCTCAGTACTTTGAAACGGTATCTTGAGCAATCCCATCAGGTCCCTGTATTTGGCCTCACGGAAATGCGGAAGGCCGATGGTCATGCCGGCGTGGCCGTCCGTGGGCTGGTCCTTGTAGGTCCCGAATAGCCGGTCCCACCAAGGCCAGTTGAAGCCGTAATTGCTGTCGATCTCGTCGCGGTGCCAGGAATGGTGCACCCGATGCATGTCCGGCGTGACGACGACCAGGCGGAGGATGCGGTCGGCCCCGGTCGGCAACGCCAAGTTGGCATGGTTGAACATCGCCGTCCCGTTGAGCACGATCTCGAATATGATCACCGCCAAAGCCGGCGCGCCCAACACCACCACCAAGACGATCTTGATGAACACCGAAAGCACGATCTCGATCGGATGGAATCGGAGTCCGGTACTGGCGTCAAACTCGGTGTCGGCGTGATGCATTCGGTGAATCCGCCACAGCATCGGGAGCTTGTGAAACATCACATGCTGGGCGTAGATCGCGAGATCGAGCAGAAGGACGCTCGCCACTAAGGCCGGCAGCGGCGGCACCGCTAACATGTTGAAGAGGCCGATGCCGTGCTCGGACGCCCACAGTGCCGCCGCCGCCGGTGGCAACGGCACCAGCAGGCGGACGGCGATGGTATCGACCACGACGACGCCAAGATTCCCTGGCCAACGGCTGCCCCGCGAAAGCGTGCGCGGACGTTTCGGCCACAGCCATTCCAGCAGCATCATCGCCGCCAGGATGCCGGCGAACACCGCGAGCCGGATCAAAACTTCGTCTGACAGCACTTGTTCCACGGGCTTTACGATCCTTGATTGTTTTCAGGGTCCTGCATCCTGCCAATCTCCGATTGGGGCATGTGCAATTCAAGGGTCAAGCCGTCTCATAGTGCAATTGCGAATAATTATCAAATAAAGGTTTACGGGCCCTGATAATTGGATTAAGCCACTGGCAGATGCAATTGCGAATGAGTTGTAATTTTATCTCTATTTTAACAATCCCTTTGGAAAGCTGGATATCTATGAAACGCAACATCTTCACGCTCTCAGCCGCGGCCCTGGTTTTGGTTATGGGGACCGGGCTCAGTCTCGCCGCCGACGAGTTCGAAACGACCATCAAGGAGCACCGCTTCAATCCGGACCGTATCATCGTGCCGGCCGGCAAGAGGATCACGCTTTGGGTCAAGAACGACGATTCGACGCCGGAGGAATTCGAAAGCCACGATCTCAAAATCGAGAAAATCATCAAGGGCAACAGCAAGGGCAAGATCGTGTTTGGACCGCTGAAGCCGGGCGAGTATAAGTTCGTCGGCGAGTTCCACGAAAAATTTGCCAAGGGCGTCATCGTCGCCAAGTAACGGACAGGACCAGAACATGCTCGCCGCCGCCGTCATTGTTTTCCGCGAAGTTCTAGAAGCCGCCCTGGTCATCGGCATCGTGCTGGCCGCGACCCGAGGCGTTGCCGGATCCCGGACCTGGGTCGGCATCGGCATCGGCGCCGGTCTTGCCGGCGCGGCCATCGTGGCGGTGTCTGCGGATCAGCTATCGATGGCTTTTGCTGGCATGGGGCAGGAAGTTTTTAACGCTAGTGTGTTGGGCTTGGCCGTCGTGATGTTGGGATGGCACAACGTCTGGATGACCCGGCATGGCAGAGAGATCGCCCAAAACATGTCAGCGGTCGGGCGCCGTGTCGCCAGCAATGAACGGCCACCGTCGGCGCTGGCGATCGTCGTCGGCGCGGCGGTGTTGCGGGAGGGCGCCGAAACCGTTCTGTTCCTATACGGAATTTTGTCTTCGGGGAGCGAAAGCGCGGCCCTTGCCGCTGTCGGCGGCGCCGGCGGACTGATCGCCGGCGGCATTGTCGGGTACTTGATATATTTCGGCCTGGTCGCAATGCCGACCCGGCATCTATTCAAGGTGACGACGTGGTTGATCACGTTGCTGGCCGCCGGCATGGCGGCGCAGGCGATCGTCTATTTGAATGCCGCCGGCGTTGTCGCCTTGCCGATGGAAGCGGTTTGGAACACGTCGTGGTTGCTCTCGGAATCGAGTATCCCGGGACGGCTTTTGCACACTCTGATCGGCTATACGGATCAGCCATCGATGCCGCAGGTCGCGATCTACGTGGCGACAATCGTGACCATCACACTGCTATCGCGCGCCATAGGGCAACCAAATCAAGGCACGCCAGCCGGGACGTAAAGATAATCGTTAGGCCGGTTGGGCGGCTGAATAGACGGCCCGGATCGCTGCCCAGGTGCGGCTTCGGCCCGCGTTTGCGGACTTTCCTTTTTCTTCGACCCTGCTAACGTCCGCTCAGCATGTCGAATGCCGCCGCCAATCCAAGCTCTTCGCCGGTCGATGCCTACCGCCGTCTGGTCGATGCCGGCACCATCAGGGCCGACCCGGCGCAGGAAAGCGCCGTCCTGGCCTTGCAGCGCCTGGCCGAGCAATTGACTGGGTATCGTGGCCAGATGGGCAAGCAGGGCTGGGCGGCTCGGCTCGGCATCGGCTCCAAACCGGTGCCGCTGCCGAAGGGGCTTTACATGTGGGGCGGCGTCGGCCGCGGCAAGTCGATGCTGATGGATGTCTTTTTCGAAAACGTCCCGGTCGACGCCAAGCAGCACGTCCACTTTCACAGCTTTTTGCAAGAAGTGCACCGTCGCGTGCACGCCTTCCGCGAAGCGCAGAAATTGGGAAAGGTGCCGGAATCGAAAGATCCACTGCCGGCGCTGGCGCGGGTCATCGTCGGACAGGCGTGGCTACTTTGTTTCGATGAGTTTCACGTCACCGACATCGCCGACGCGATGATCTTGGGGCGATTGTTCCAGGAACTGTTCGAACAAGGCGTGGTCATCGTCGCAACATCGAACCGCGCGCCCAATGATCTTTACCGCGACGGATTGCAGCGCGAACGGTTTCTGCCGTTCATCGGTCTGATTGCCGAGAAAATGGACATCATGGAACTGAAGGCTGCCGAGGACTATCGATTGATCCGTCTCAAGGGAATGGAGGTTTATTTGACGCCGGCCGACGTTGCCGCCAAGGCCAAACTGGAAGCCGGCTTTCACGACCTGACCCTTGGCGTCGAAATGAAATCGATCTTGCTCGACGTCAATGGCCGGGCCTTGAAAATGCCTAAGACGGCCGAGGGCGCGGCTTTCGCGTCGTTCGAGGAACTATGCGCGCAGCCACTCGGTCCCGGTGATTTTTTGGCCATCGCCGAGCGCTTTCACACCTTGTTTCTGGACGGCGTGCCGAAACTCGGCCCGGCCAATCGCAATGAGGCCAAACGGTTCGTGACCCTAATCGACGCCCTCTATGAGGCCAAGGTCAATCTCGTCTGCTCCGCCGCCGTGCCGCCGACCGAGCTATACACCGAGGGCGACGGTGCCTTCGAATTCGAAAGAACGGTTTCCAGGCTGATCGAAATGCAGTCCGCCGACTACATGGCGATGCCGCACCGGACATGATTTCAAGATGAGCGTTTTCGTCACTTTTGTCGGATCCGGAGACGCCTTTGGCAGCGGCGGCCGTTTTCAGACCTGCATTCTGGTCGATGCGCCAGGGTTTCGTTTGGCCATCGATTTCGGCGCGTCTAGCCTGATCGCGCTGAATAAACTGGGGATCTCGCACAACAGCATCGACGCCGTCGTGCTCACGCATTTGCATGGCGATCATTGCGGCGGTGTCCCGTTCCTGCTGGTCGATGCAATGCTTGGCGCCAAACGCGGCCGGCCACTGCTAATCGCCGGCCCCCGCGATACCGAGACCCGCATGGCGGCCGTCAACGAGGCAATGTTCCCAGGGATGGCGGTCATGACGCCGAAGTTTGATCTCACCTATCTTGAGATGCCGGTGATGCGGCCGTCGGCGGTCGGGCCAGCGACGGTGACGCCGTTTCCAGCCGCCCACGTCGGCGAAACACATCCCACGAGCGTCCGCGTCGAGATCGCCGACCGGGTCGTCTCCTACACCGGCGACAGCGCTTGGACCAAGCATCTGCCGGCCGTTGCCGCCGATGCCGATCTGTTCATCGCCGAGTGCTATTTTCATGCGAAGTCGGTGAAGAACCACCTCAATTACCCCGATATCGTGGCGCACCGCCAAGAGATCACGGCGAAGCGGACGGTCCTCACTCACATGGCGCCGGAGATGCTGGCCGAAGCCGCCGACGTCGATTTCGAAACCGCGCATGACGGCCTCGTCATTGAGCTTTGAGGGCGGATTGTTTATATTGAAACGATCGGTCCGAAATTGGCGGGATTTATTGCCCTGCCACGGCAAACCGTTTACGACAGACGGAAGCGCCGGTCGACGGCCGGCGACATAATGGCATCCAACCTGGGGTAGGATCATGGCTCGCAATAAGATCGCGCTCATCGGCGCCGGCAATATCGGCGGCACTCTCGCACATCTGGTCGGTCTCAAGGAACTGGGTGACGTCGTCCTGTTCGATGTCGTTGACGGCATCCCGCAAGGCAAGGCTTTGGACATCGCCGAAAGCGGGCCGGTCGAGGGCTTCGACAGCGCCATGTCGGGTGCCAAGAGCTACGCCGCCATCAAGGGCGCCGATGTCATCATCGTCACCGCCGGCATTGCCCGGAAGCCGGGCATGAGCCGCGACGATTTGCTCGGCATCAACACCAGCGTCATGGAGCAGGTCGGCGCCGGCATCAAACAATACGCGCCGAAGGCCTTCGTCATCTGCATCACCAACCCCTTGGACGTCATGGTCGGCGTGTTGCGCGACGCCTGTGGCCTGCCGCACAACCGGGTCGTCGGCATGGCCGGCGTCTTGGACAGCGCGCGCTTCCAGTACTTCCTGGCCGAGGCCATGAACGTCTCGGTCGAAGATGTGACGGCGTTCGTGCTGGGCGGCCACGGCGACAGCATGGTGCCGTCGATCCGCTATTCCACCGTCGCCGGCATCCCGCTGCCGGATCTGGT
>JAQBZY010000002.1 GCA_027620395.1 Pseudomonadota bacterium | reverse complement strand
TATCCGCTGCCGCCACCGCCGTCGAGCCGGTCGATGTCACGTTCGGCATCACGACGTCGTTGGCGGTCGACGTGCCAGTGCCGGCCGCCGAGACGATTTCGTAGCCGATGCCGTTGATGGTGACGGTGTCGCCGTGCTGGAACGTCATTGAGGTCGCGAAAGTGAATTGGTGCGAGTCGCGGTACGCAGCCGCAGTCTCGGAGACCGTATAGGAGGTTTCCTGGATCGACGCCCGGGCGCCGGTCGTCGTCAAAAGGCCGGCTGGATCGACCGAAAACGCGCCGCTACTATCGCTGGTGAAAAAGATCGTCGTCGACGAACCCGGCGAGACCTGAACGCGATTGTTGGTGTAGGTGGTCGGCAGGTTTCCGAAGTTGGTGTCCGAAGCCTTGATTTTAGCGACCAGCGCCGAGACGAATTGCGACGTTGTCGTCGATGTCGAAACGCCGACATACTTGATGGTGGCGGTGTCGGCCGGCGTCGCGGCGCTGGTGTCGAATTGGTAGGTAATGGTGCTGGTCGCCGTGTTGGAGCTATTTAACGATGAGATCACAACCGCGGCGCCACCGGCCGGAATGGCGGTGATTTCGAGCTGTCCGCGGCTTTCATAAATGTTGGCGCCGGCGGTATCGCCAAAAAGGTTGACCACGTTGGCGCCGGACGGCGGCGTCATCTGCAGGTCCCATTGGTTGTCGCGGTTACCCTTGGTGTACAGAAAACTCGTGGTGTTGGCGTTGCCGAGCGTGTCGAAGAACTGCACGTCGGTTTTGTGCGTGGCGCCTTGGCTATCGGTCGAGGGTAGGTTGGTGCCGATGGCGATGGTCGAGGTCGCCGTCGCCGTGCCACCGACGCGGTTCAGGTTCACGGTCGCCAAAAAGTCGGTCGAAATGACGTTCTGGTTTGGGACCGAAAGCGAGGTGTTGTTCGGTGTGACTGTGCCGGAAGCGTTCGTCGGCCAGCCTTGCAGGTAATATCCCGACGTATTGCGAAGGAAGCCCTCGTTGTCCTGGAAGAACGAACCGGCGCGGGTAAACAGATACTCGTTCGATAGCGTCGGCCGGTTCGCCTCGTTGACCACGAAGAAGCCGTTTCCGGAAATTGCCAAGTCGGTCTGCGAGGTCGAGGACTGCAACAGGCCCTGTACGCCAGTATCCTGTCGCGGCCTGGATTGCACGCCGCCGGCGGAGAAGAACGTCGACGACGTCTGCACCGTGACCAGGGTTTGGAAATCGACCTGGACGCCCTTGTAACCGACCGTATTGACGTTGGTGATGTTGTCGGAAATGGCGCCCAAGGCGCTCGACTGGGCGGTCAGACCGGAAACGCCGGACGTAAGTGCACCGAAAAGCGTCATCGTACTTCTCCTTGGATGGCCGGGCTTTCGCCGTCGGCCGCTTCAGTTTGTTGGCGTCAGTTGCTCGCCACCTTCGGCGACTCTTTGACGGTGAGTACCTGGGTCTGCGGAACTTCGATGTCGTCGCCGAGGAACATCGACGTGGTGCTGCCTTCCGAACCGACGCCGGTGACCCGTCCGAAGACCGATTGCGAGATTTGCAAGAGCTGGTTTTGCCGGTCGAGCCCGGTGACGATCGCCGTGTAGGCGCCGTCGGCGACGATCTGGCCCTGGCTGTTGCGGCCATCCCAGACGTATGTGTGCTTGCCGGGATCGAGAATGGCGTTGTCCTGAAAAACCGTGAGCCCGGCCTGATCGCGGATGATGACGTCCGCCGACTTGGCGTCGAAGGGCATGGTGTAGGTGAACGTCGCCTGACTGTTTTCGAGTGGGAATTGTTGCCCGATGACTTCGACGGTCTTGTCGATAAAATTGACCATCGACGATATTTGCGCGTTCGATTGCAGGCCGACCAGTTGTTCGAGTTGCGTGTTCTGATAGATCTGCTGTTCGACGCCGGCGAACTGCACCAGCTGCGCCGTGAATTCGTTGGTGTCGAGCGGATCCAAGGGATCTTGGTTCTTCAACTGCGTGACCAGCAGATTGAGAAACCGGTTCAGATCGTCATCGAGCTTGGCCTTGCTGTCGGCTGATTTCGAGCCATCCGCGCCAATGCTATTTCCGACATTACCGAGAATCATGATCCGTCGCTCCTAATTTCCGTCCGTCGCCCGGTTACGCCCGGACGTCCAGGCGGCCATTGTTGTAGATGCCGCTCTGCCAGGCCGCGACAACGCCGTCGCCGGATGTCTGTTCCTCGGCTGCTGGCTCGGTGTCATTGCCCGCGCTACCGGACGTCTGGCCATCGTCGTTGGCGGTCTTGCCCTGGTCGCCACGTAGATTGAATTCCATGTCGCCGGACTTGAGCCCGGCGTCGGCCAGTGCGCGCTGCAGTTCCGATGCATCGCGGCGCAGCAGATCCAGGGTTTCCTGCTTGTCGGCAGTGACCACGGCCATGACCCGACCGTCGTGCGTCAGTTCCATCTTGACGTCGACGCGGCCCAAATCTTCCGGCTTCAAGTGAATGGTGATGCGGTCGTTGCCGGCCTGTAGCGCCTTGGTGATCTTGACCGAAATCTGATCGACCAGCGGCTGCCCCTGGATTTGCGCACGAGCGGTCTGCTGGGCGTGCGCCTGTGCCGCTTCGCGGGTCTGTTGGGTTTGTTGGCTCTGCGACGAGGGGGCAGTGCTCGATTGGTTGTTCAAGGACGCGCTCTCGCCAGCGCCGGCGTGCTGGCCTTGTGCCGAGGCTGCTTGGGTGGCGCCGCCGATCGGGCCGCGTGCATCCGTGCCGGCACCGCCATTGGTTGCCTGCGGGCCGCCGGCAACCTGCTGCGGACCTGCGGCAGCCTGCTGCGTCTGTTGAACGCCGATTTGAACGGCTGTATTCGGCGCCGTCTGATGCTGAGTGCCGGATTGCGACTGTTGTCCGGACTGTTGGCTGGCGTTGCTATCGGCCGCGAGGGTGGCGACGTTGACGATGTTTTGAGTCGGCTTCGACGTCAGTTGGTTTTGCTCTTTGTTGACCGTGACGGTGACGTTGGCTTTGTTGCCGTCGCCGATGACCTTCGAGAGCTGCTGCGCCTGTTCGCGGATGGCGTTGGCCTTTTCCGGATTGGCGCCGGCTTCGGTTTTTTGGGCCTGACCACCATTGTTCGCCGCCGCATTGGCCTGCTGTTGCGAATGCTGTCCAGCGTTCGTCTGCGTGTGCGTGCCCTGACGGACGGCGTTGGCCGCGACCACCAGATTGACATTAGCGGCGTTATTCTGCGTGGCTTCCTCGGGTCCGGCGGCCTGCGCTGCCTGAACCGCGCCATTCGCGGATTTGGCGGCGCCATTGGCGCCTTGGACCTTGGCGTGGTCGGTGACGACCATGCCGATGGCGCCGGCGGCATAGGCCATGACTGCCTGCTGGGACGACGACTGAGCGCTGGCGGCGGGGGCCTCTGCCTGTTCGGCGCCGGCGTTGGGATCGGTGTTGACGGCATCGTTGCCGGCGGCCTCGGTTGCGCCATCATTGGACGCGGCCTTGTCGGACCGCTTTTCGGTCGCGCCGGCGTCCTTGGCGGCGCTCTTGTCGGTATTGGTGTCAGAGCTATTGGCGTCGCCGCGATCGGCGCGCTTGTCGCTCGAGGCGTCGGCGCTCGGGTCGTCGCCACGGTTGGCGACTTTGGCATCGTTGCGCGGTTGGTTGCCGCCGCGGTCGGCAATCACTAGCGGACGGTCGTCGCCGCGCTGCTCGTGGCCGGCGCCGTCGTCGGTGGGCTCGGTGGCGGCTTCGGCGATCAGGTTGACGACACGGCGGCTGACATCGACGGATATTTTCAGCATCACCGAGTTATCGGCCATCAGGCGGTCCACCTTGTGGGCCAGTTCAGCCAATTGCTCGCGCAATTCCGGCGGCCCCTCGGCCAACGCGCCCGGGTTCTCGCTAAGTCCGATGACGCGGGATTCGTAAACCCGGCCGATGGTCGCTTTTTCATCCAAGATGGAATGAATGTCCGAATGCCGGTGTTCACGCAGCATTTCGTTTTCACGCTCAAGCACGTTGATCAGCCGAGTGGTGATGGCGATCAAGTCGTTCAGGCGTTTTTCGGCGTCCATCACTTTTTCTCCTGCATCTGCAACATCGTTCTGACGATCGAATCGGCCAAGCCGACGCCGCCGCTGCGGGCGATGGCTTTACCGAATTCGTCGACTTGCATATCTTTCCACACTTGGCCACCGTGTCCGCCATTGAACGGCGCCGCCGGGTCGATGTTTTCGAACATCGGACGAAGCATTTCGCCGATGAACACGGCCTCGAATTCCTGAGCGGTCTCGCGGATCTTCTTCATCTGCATCGGTGTCAGCTTGGTCGAGTTCTGCCGCGACGCCATCATGGCGGCGTCCATACTATGGCGCATGCCGGTACTTTGGGCTGCGACGGTCATCACATCACCTCGATTTCGGCTTGCAGGGCACCCGACGCCTTGATCGCCTGCAGGATCGTGATCATGTCGCGGGGGCCGATCCCCATGGCATTGAGACCATTGACCAATTCCTGAAGGCTGACGCCTGGCTGCAAGACCGTCAGGCGGCGTTCCTCGCCTTCCTGGACGTCGATGTTGGTCCGGTCGACGGTGGTCGTGGTGCCGACTTCCGCGAACGGACCTGGCTGCGACACCTGCTGGGTTTCGGTGATCCGGATCGTCAGCGAGCCTTGCGCGATGGCGACCGTCGATATCCGGACGTTCTCGCCCATCACGATAGTGCCGGTATGTTCGTCGATGACGACGCGGGCCAATTGGTCGGGCTCGATCCTGAGCTGTTCGATGTCGGTCAAAAGATTGACGACGTTCTGGCGGTAGTTTTCGGGTACCACGACCCGGACCGTCATCGGGTCGGACGACGCCGCGGCGCTGGTGCCGAGAAACGCATTAATCGCTTGGGCGATCCGCCGGGCAGTCGTGAAATCGTGGTTGCGCAGCGTTAACTTGACCTTTTCGAGGGTCGTCAGATCGAAGTTGATCTCGCGTTCAATGATCGCCCCACTGGCGATGCGGCCGGACGTCGGAACGCCCTTGACCACAGTCTCGGCATTGCCCTGCGACGAAAAGCCGCCAACCGCGAGTTGCCCTTGCGCGACAGCATAAACTTCGCCATCGGCGCCCAGCACCGGTGTTACCAACAGTGTGCCGCCGAGAAGGCTTTTGGAATCGCCGAGCGCGCTGACCGTGACGTCGATTCTGGCGCCCAATCTGGCGAATGGCGGCAGGCTGGCGGTGACCATGACGGCGGCGACGTTCTTGGAGGTCAGGCCGGCGTCGGTCGGTTTTACGCCCATCCGGTTCAGCATCGCCTGCAGGCTCTGCTTGGTGAAATGACCGGTCGCCAAGGTGTCGCCAGTGTTGTTGAGGCCGACGACAAGACCGTAGCCGACCAATTGGTTGTCACGCACGCCTTCGAAATCGACGATGTCCTTGATCCGGGACGCGGCATCGGCGCGCCGGCGAGCGGCAGGCAAAGCGCCGCGATCAGCGCCAATCCCTGGGTCAATCCCAGGCCCAGTCTTGCTATCCGCATCCAGTCGAGATTTTTCATGTTCGATTTTCCCGTGTCTTGCACCGGCGGGATCCCGAATGGGCCGAGCCAGCGATCTTATCATGCGAAATGCGTGCCAAGCGATATTTGAATAAAAACCGTTATATTACAGTCAGTTAAATAATAGAGGCGACTGCGGCGAGACCCATTTAGGCCATGTGAATGACCGACCCGGCAAATATTACCGGCAACGAAAAACGGCGGCCGCTGCCGCCGTCATCGATTGCGGCTAAGCCGGATCAGGCCTTGAGATCGCGCGCCACGACGGTCATTTCGTCGATGGTCCGGAACGTCGTCGCATTCAAGTTGTAGGCTTCTTGCGTCTGGATCATGCGGGCGAACTCGGTCGCGATGTCGACGTTGGAAATCTCGTGCGAGAAATTGATGAAGTCGGCTTTCGTCGACTGGTCGGCGAAAAATGCCGTTGCGGTTCCGGAGGCCGAAGTCTCCTCGAACACCATACCGTTGTCGGCGTGCAGTCCGTTGATGTTGGTGAAGGTATAGAGCGGGATCTTGTAGACGTTGCGCTCGGTGCCGTCGCTGAAGGCGCCGACGACGTTGCCGGCGGGATCGAAACTGATGCCGGTCATGTTCGCCTTGCCGAACCCGTCTTGGCTGGTTCGAAACGTCGTGAAGGCACCGGCGAACTGCTTCATGCCACTGGTATCGACGGTGAAGTTGGAGGTCGCGCCGTCGGACCATGTGGCGGCCAGGGTCATCGATGTCGGCGACGTCAATATGCCGTTACCGTTGAAGATCAATGGACTTGTGACCGGCGCGGTCGAGGCAATATTGATGGCGGTGGCGCCGGTCGCGGCTTCACCGAGCAAGCCGCCGCCGGTGACGGTGATGGTGCTGCCATCAGCCGATACCGAGGCGATCGTGAACGTCGAATTGTTGCTGGCGGTGCCGGTGAGCGTGATCTGATTCCCTGCCTTCAGCGACGAGAACGCCCCGTTCACCGGAATGCCGGTGCTGAGGCCGACCAATTGAAACGACTGCGCGCCGGCGTTGAAGGTAAGTTGATTGGTGGTGCCGGTGGTTAGCCCGAAATTGGCGCCGGGCGACAGGGTCGAGGTGGTCAAGTTGTTGCCTTGGACCGCCACCTGCCATTGATTGTCGGTGATGGAGCGGGAAAAGTTGAAAGTGACCGCGCGCTCCGTGGCATTGGAATCGTAAGTTCTAAGGGTGTAACTGTGCGCCGTGGCACCGAAGTTGTCGTTGGACGGCAGATTGAATTCGAGTGTCGACTGAGTGGTCGGATTGCCGACGTTGGTGAAGGCATAAGAATCGACCCGCATCGGCGCCGCCCCACTGCTCGACACCGTGCCGTTGGCCTGCACCGGTGAGCCGAGCACGAAATAGCCGTTCTTGTCGACCAGATAGCCGTTGTTGACGGTGATGTTCGTCGTCCCGTCGTCGGCCAGGACCGAAGTGGTCTGGCCGTTGACGGTATTGACCTGGAATGACCCATCACGGGTGTAATAGACCTTCGTCGTCGACGAAAAATTCGGCTGAACGGCAAAAAATCCTTGCCCGCTGATGGCCAGGTCGAGATTGCGGTCCGTGGGCGTTATCAAGCCTTGCAAATCATAACGGCGCCGCTGCACCGGCAGTACACCGCCAATGTCGCTTTGCTGGAAGACGTTGTCGCTCAGCACAGTTTGGAATTCGGTGTCGGTGCGGCGATAGCCGCCGGTATTCACGTTGGCGATGTTGGTGCCGATGGTATTCAGCCGGTTCGCCTGCGAATTCATGCCGAGAGTGCTTGTCTGGAAAAGACCGTATCCGCTCATGGATCGTCTCTCTTTCTTCTCGTGGTTTGGGCCCGGGGTATCGCCGCCGTTGTCATGACGCCCAAGTTAATGCAATGCGGATGCCAAATTGGATATATGGTAAGTATATGTTATTAAATGATTATTTATTGTGTGGTCGACTCGCCGCCGGAACTGGGGCAGCAATTCCGGCTTCCGCTCAGCAATTATTGCCGGGTTTGGTCCCGGATCAGGTGTGATGGCTGAAAACGTGCGCTTGGCGCGGGTTGACTGCGATTTCGAGCCGTTCCCCGGTGGCGGGCAGGAACATGCCCGGAATGCGGCCAATGGCTCGGCCGCCGCCGGCAAGCTTGAAGACGACGTAGGATGAACGTCCGAGCGGCCTTGCCGTCTCGACTTCGAGTGTCACCGATGCCGGCTGGCGACCGGCATTATCGTCCGGCTCGCCTTCAGGCGCGTCGGCGTAGCCAGCCACGCGAAGTCCCTCGACCCGGATCAGAACATCCACTGGGGTGTCGTCGGCAAAACCGCTGACGGTGAAGCGGCCGAGCGGGGTTTCCACCGCGCCGCCGGAAACAGCGCCATGAAACCGGTTCACGGGCCCGAAAAATTCGGTGACGAAGGCATCCGCCGGCTCGAAGTAGAGTTCCGTCGGCGAACCGCCTTGCACGATGCGTCCGGCGTTCATGATATGGATACGATCGGCCATAAACATTGCCTCCTCCGGGTCGTGGGTCACCATCAAGGTGGCGACGCCGGAATTCTTGACCAGACGGAGCGTATCGGCGCGGACCTGGGCCCGCCTGCCGACATCAAGCCCGGAAAAGGGTTCGTCCAGCAGCAGGACTGATGGCGCCGGTGCCAGGGCGCGGAGTAGTGCCACGCGCTGCTGCTGACCACCGGAAAGGGTGTGCGGATACATGCCGGCTGTGTCGGCGAGCCCCATCTGCAGGAGCGCGGCGTCGATCCAAGCCTGGCGAGCCGGATCCCTGGTATCGGTTCCGAAGCCAATGTTTTCACGCACATTCAAGTGCGGGAACAACGCAAAATCCTGAAACATGAGCCCGACTCCCCGGCGTTCCGGCGGTAGCCCCGGGCCCTTGCCGCCATGGGCGACCGATCGGCCGCCGATGGAAATCACGCCTTCTTGCAATTCCTCGAGACCGGCCGCGAGCCGGAGAAGGGTGGTTTTACCACAGCCGGAAGGACCCAGCAGACAGACGAGTTCGCCCGGTCGGACGCTGAGCGATACCCGATCGAGAACCTGGGTATTGCCGAAGGCGTGCGAGATGTCTCGGAGATCGATGCCGGTCACGTGGGCGCCACCGGGTTTGTTGTTCCAATGCCAGTTGAAGAGCCGGGGCGAGACTTGGCGATTGTCACGCTCAGCAACAACACCGGCACGACGCCGGCGGCGACGATGGTCAGGGCACCTAGCGCCGACGCCTCGAGACGCTCGTCGGATGCGTACTGATAGACGAAGGTGGCGAGCGTATCGAAGTTGAACGGACGCAATATCATCGTCAGTGGCAATTCCTTCATGCAATCGACGAAGACCAAAATCGCTGCCGTCGCCAGGCTACCGCGCATCAGCGGGAAGTGCAGCCGAGCCAGAGTCCGCAACGGCGACATGCCTAGCGTTCGGGCGGCGCCGTCCATGTTCGGTGTCACCTTGCCGAGACTAGCCTCAGCCGTTCCCAGGGAAAGTGCCAGAAACCGCACCAGATAGCCGTAGATCACGGGGGCGATGGTGCCAATAAAAATCGCGCCGATGCCGAAGCCGAAGGCCTCGGCGGCGCCGACGGCAATCCTGTCGGCAATTCCCATCGGCCACAATACGCCGACGGCGAGGATTGCGCCTGGGACGGCGTAACCGATGCTAGCGAAGCGGGCCGCGATCCTGACCACGCGGCCCTTCGACAGCCTGACGGCATAAGCCAGGAATACGCCAAGGACCAAAGCCATTGCCGCAGCGGCGGCCGAAAGCGTCAATGAATTGATCACGAATCCGGCATAGTCGACCGAAAGCGTCGCCCGGAAATAACGCGCCGAATAGGCGGCCAGGACGGCCGCCGGAAGCACAAATCCGAGCAACACGGGGAGTGCACAGAATACGGTCGCCGCCCAGCCCCAGCCCCTGTTCAAGCGGTAGCTGGGAAGTTCGGAATATTTGCTGGACGTGTGATGAAACCGCCGCCCTTGCCGCGCCCAGCGTTCGGTCACGATCAGGGCCAGCACGATCAGCAGCAGGACGCTGGAAAGCTGCGCCGCGCCGGAAATGCTGCTCATGTTTAGCCAGACATCGTAAATGCCGGCGGTAAAAGTTTGGACCGCAAAAAACTCGACGGTGCCGAAGTCGTTGATGGTTTCCATCAGAACCAGCATGACACCGACGACGATCGCCGGACGCGCCAAGGGCAACGCCACCCTGAAAAAGCTTTTGACTGCGGTATTGCCGAGCGTGCGGCTGATTTCGAGAACACAAACCGATTGTTCGAGGAACGCGGCGCGGGCCAGGAGATAGACATACGGATAGAGAACGAGCGTCATCACGGTGATGGCGCCGCCCATCGAGCGAATCTCGAAAAACCAGTAGTCTTGCGGGCGTGACCAGCCGAACACCGCGCGCAGCCAAGTCTGGACGTTGCCGGCGTATTCGAGCTGATCAGTGACGACAAAGGCCAGGATGTAGCTTGGTACCGCCAACGGTAACAAGAGCGCCCATTCGAAAATGCGGCGCCCCGGAAACCGGTACATGGTGACCAGCCACGCCGTAGTGGTGCCGATCACGAAGGTGCCGATGCCGACGCCTGACATCAGGACCAAAGTGCGCTCAATATATAGGCCAAGCACCGTCGACGTGAGATGGCGCCACATACCGTCGTCGCCGCCGAGTGCCAAAAGAACCACGGCTACAATTGGCAACGCGACGAAAAGCGCGGCCACGAGCGCGCCCAAAGTCCAGACATTCGGCAATCCGAACCGAACCGCAGTGCGCCATTCCGTCAATGTTCCTACCGTCATGACGCCGTCTTGAACAGGCGGAGCGGACCCCGGTACCGAGACCGGCGCTCGCAACCGCTGGCACCGCCAATGCGTTGGCGGTCACGTCCGGTGGCGTTCAGCTTGTCGGACCTTCGTCGAAGCGGACTTCGTCGACGAGTTTGGCCGCCGCATCGCGGTTCTTGGCGACGGCTTCCATGTCGAGGATGTCCTCCTTGAATGGGCCCCACGATGCAACAAGGGCCGAACGCGGCACGCCGGCCTTGACTGGATATTCGTGGTTGATTTCAGCGTAGATTTTTTGCGCCTCGTCGCCACTTAGGAACTCGATTAGCGCCACCGCGGCTGCCTTGTTCTTGGCGCCTTTGACGATGCCGGCGCCGGATACGTTCATGTGATTGCCGGATTGGCCCTGTGCCTGATTGAGATAAACCAGATCGACTGCCGCCGCCCATTTTTTCTGCTCCGGCTCTTTTTCATTGGTGAGCATCAGCGCCAAGTAATAGTTGTTGGCAAGCGCGATGTCACATATTCCTTCGGCGATTGCCTTGGCCTGGGCCCGGTCGTTGCCTTGCGGTTTTCTGGCCAGGTTGGCCTTGACGCCTTGCAGCCATTTTTTGGCGCTTTCTTGGCCGTGATGCGCGATCATCGCGGCGATCAGGGCGATGTTATAGGCGTTTTTGCCGGACCGGAGGCAGATGCGGCCGCGGAATTTTTCCGAGGCGAGATCTTCGTAGGACGTCAACTCGCCGGCCTTGACCCGCGACTTGCTGACTAGCGCGACGCGGGCCCGTTGGGTCAGGCCGATCCAAAGGTTTTCGGGATCGCGAAGATGCGCCGGGACGTTGGCCGTGACGGTTTTGGAAACCACCGGTTCCAGGACGCCGGCTAGTTTCAATTCGTAAAGCCGGCCGATATCGACGGTCAGCACCGCGTCGGCTTGGTTGTTGGCGCCGGCGGCGCGGATCCGCTCCAGCATGCCCTTGTCGGCGAACACGATATTGACTTTGATACCGGTCGTTGCGGTGAATTTCGTCAACAGCGGCTCGATCAGGAACGGCTGACGGTACGAGTAAAGACTAACGGTCCGCTCCTCGGCCAGGGTCGGGGTGGCGCCAACAGCGTGAAGCAGCGCTACGGCGGCCAAGCACTGGGCGATGTTTTTCAATAGGTTTTTCATTTCGTTAGCTCACTCCTAGGGTGCGATTTCAATCGATGATAATAATTGTTCGCAACAAGCGATAGGCTCGCATACTCGCTTTCAATTGCAAATGCAAGCCATTCTCATTTTTCTGCACAGCATCCCGGAGCCGGCTGGAAGTTGTTGAAATTGCCTGGGAACCCGGCTGCTGCTATGGTTCCCGCCATGATCGATTCGAGGATGTCCCCGATTTCGCCGCCGGAAGCAGGCAAGAAATGAAAGTATCCAAGGTCGGCCCGACCGGCGGTCCGGATGCGGCGCGAAGAAAGGCCAAGGCCGGCGATAGCAAATTCGCCGATGCGCTTCGTGAAATCGGAGATGTGGCATCGCCGCCGGGACCGCAGTCGACGCAGTCGGTTGGCGGCGTTGATGGAGTGTTTGCGGTTCAGGCCAACGCCGACGCTACCGATCATCGGTCCCGGGGGCTGGTGGTTGGGTACGGCAACGATCTCCTCAACCGCTTGGAACAAATCAGACTTGGCTTGCTGGTCGGCCGGATATCCAAGGAACGGTTGCAGGAAATGGCCCGCCGATTGCGGGAAAAGCGTCAGTCCAGCGATGACCCCAGGCTTGAGGAGTTGATTAAGGAAATTGAACTCCGTGCCGAGGTCGAAATTGCCAAGCTGACTCGTTGAGTGAATTGCCCTTCAGACTAAAACTATAATAATTTCAAATACTTGAAAAGAAACCACCGACCCGATTCCGGGCTTGCCCTCGGGCGGCAGGGCAATTATATTCCCGCGCGCTTTCGCGCCGTACCGAGATTGGCCCGAAACAAGCCTGAAATAAAAAAGGAGCTCGCGGCAACATGAGCGTCACCCTGTCGCCGGACTATAAGCCCTCGCCGAAAGAGCCATTCATGAACCCGCGGATGCGGGAGTACTTTCGCCGTAAGCTTTTGGGCTGGCGGGCGGAATTGGTTCAGGAATCCAACGACACCTTGCAGACGTTGCAAGAAGGCGGCATCACCGAGCCCGACATCGCCGACCGCGCCGCGATCGAGACCGACCGGTCGCTCGAACTTCGTACCCGCGACCGCGCCCGCAAGCTGATCTCCAAGATCGATCAGGCGCTGGAGCGGATCGAGGTCGGCACCTACGGCTATTGTGAGGAAACCGACGAACCGATCTCGTTGGCCCGTCTCGAGGCCCGGCCGATCGCGACGCTGTCGATCGAGGCCCAAGAACGGCACGAGCGGATGGAACGCACGCACCGCGACGATTGACGTCTTTCAGACCGGCCCACCCTGATCCGTAAAAGAAAAAGCCGGCGCGTTCTGCGCCGGCTGTAAGGTGCTAGGTCTCGGCGGTGCCGAACCTAGAACGGGAAGATGATATCCCAAAGTTGCGTTCCCCAACGCGGCGCCTGCAAGGCGCTCAGCGTGCCTCGGCCACCGTAGGCAACGCGCATTTCGGCGATCTTGGTATGGCTGATCGAATTGTCTGAATCGATATCTTCTGGGCGGACGACGCCGGTCACCAGGAGTTCGCGGAGCTCCTTGTTGACCCGGATTTCCTGCCGGCCCATCACCACCAATGAACCATTCGGTAGGATCTGCGTGACCACGGCGGCGAAAGTGACGCTGATCTTCTCACTTCGGTCGATCTCGCCGTCGCCACTGGTTGCATGCTTATTGCCGAAGTTCATAAGACTGGTCGGATCGACCGCCTGGGGCAGCACCTTGGCGAACTCCGCCTCCGCGCCCAAAAGCTTGGTGACATGAGTGACTTCTGAATCGTTACGGTCGCGCTCGGTCTTGTTCAACAGCTTGGCGCTATCGGAGAGATCGAGTTTGACGGTGACGATGTCGCCGATTTCCTTGGCTCGGTGGTCCTTGAAGAAGGCCCTGGCACCGGCCCGCCAGAGCGAGTTCGGATTGTCCTCGGGTGCCCGGGGTGAGGGCATCGGCAAATTGACCGGCCGATAATTCGGCTGTGCGATCGGGTTTTGGATCGTCGTCAGTTGCGGACCGTCGCCGATTTCGGCGACCCGCGACGTCAGATTGCAGCCGCCTAGCGTCGCCATCAACAAGGCGCCGCAAAGTCCTGCCGCCGATCCGGATTTTCTGATGGCTGTGAGCATGGTCGTAATCCCGTCTATCGTTTCCCGTCGCCGGCGGCGGCGGGATCGTTCAAGGTCATTGGCTCGGCGTCATCGCGAGGTCAATCGAGGCGACGTGCGCCACGACCCTTCCCGGTCCGATGACCTCGGCTTCGATCACGTGGCTGGAGCGGGCATTGGAGATTTGGATCACGTCGCCGCTGCTGCCGTCCGAAAGGGCCTTGCCTTGCGCCGTCAGGGTCATGTTCGACACCCTGTGGTAGATCGTCACCAGGCTGTTTTTCTTGACCATCACCGGCCGCCTGACATCCATGCTGCGGACCGGCAACCCGGCCCGAAGACCGTGCGTCGGCGTCATGCCGATCAATTCGTCGGCATTGACCACGACGTCACGCTGTACCCGCTCGGCGTTCATGCGCACCCAGCGGATATTGTCCTTGGTGATGGTATCGTCCTTGAGCACCCGGCGATCGACGACCGGCACTTCAAGAACCCGGATCACCCGCCCGGTCAGCCGGTGGCGCTGGGTTCCCTGATTGCTTGCGGTGAGCGCCACGACGGCCGTAAAGCGGCTGGTTCTCGGCGTGAACATGAGGTCTTCGATCTTGATCGTCGCGGTCGCGTTGGAGGGCAGGAAAATCTGCTGGAACCGGGTCGCAAGCTCGATGTCCATATCCTGATCGATGCCTTGTTGTTCGGAAAGTGCCGTCAACAGTTGCGCCTTGATGTCGTCGAAGGAAACCGTCGACGATGCCCGCTCGACAACGGCGTAGATCTTGCTGCCAAGCGGACGCCAGTCGAGACCGTTGGCCTTGGCGATGCGCGATAGCCAGCGGGCGTCGAGGATCACCTGTTTGCCGGGCTCAGGCGCGTAGGCGATGGCGGTGTCGGATTTGCCGTCGGCGTTTTCGAACAGATCGCCGAGCCGGATCACTTTCTCCTCGACGACGACATGTTCCTTGAGTATCGCCGCCGGTAAGGCGGCTTTGCCGGGCTCGTTTACGCTGCTCCGCG